>NZ_JBHWMB010000006.1:0-26077 GCF_042730015.1 Streptomyces sp. NPDC059957
GGCCGGGGCGGTGGTGGAACGGGTGGCGCGGCGGCGGCCGCCGCGCTTCGGGGAGTCCACGGCGTCGGCGACGGTGACGGTGGCCTTGGCGGCGACCGGAGCCGGAGCCTCGGCCACGACCGCCTCGGCGGCTTCCGCGGCGGGCGCCTCGGGAGCGGTCACGGCACGGGTCGCACGGCGACGGGCACGCGGCGCGGGAGCGGCGGCCTCCTCGACGGCCTCGGCGGCGGGGGCCACCGGCGCGGCCACGGGGGCCTCGACGACCGGGGCCTCGGCGACGGGCGCCTCGGGGGCGGTCACGGCGCGGGTGGCACGACGGCGGGCACGCGGCGCGGGAGCAGCGGCCTCTTCTACGACCTCGGCGACCGGGGTCTCGACCACCGCGGCCTCGGCGACGGGCGCCTCAGGGGCGGTCACGGCACGGGTGGCACGACGGCGGGCACGCGGAGCCGGAGCAGCGGCCTCCTCGACGGCCTCGGCCACGGGAGCGGCCGGAGCGGCCACGGGAGCCTCGGGCGCGGTCACGGCGCGGGTCGCACGGCGACGGGCACGCGGCGCGGGAGCAGCGGCCTCCTCGACGACCTCGGCGGCCGGAGCGGCCACGGGAGCCTCGACCACGACCTCGGCGGCGGACGCCTCGGGGGCGGCAACGGCGCGGGTCGCACGGCGGCGGGTACGGGCCGGGGCGGCGGCGGGGGCGGCCTCCTCGGCGGGAGCCGCGGCCACGACCGGCGCGGGAGCGGCTTCGGCGGCGGCTACGGCACCGCCGGGCGGGCCGGCCGGCCGGGAAGCGGCGCGCCGGCGCCTGCGCGGAGGCAGGTTGTCGCTCGGGCTGCCACTGTCGGCGGCGGTGTTCTTGGCGGTGTTGTCGTTTTCGCTGTTGAGCATGCGGGGTTTCTCCCGTCACGCTCCCGGGCGCCGCGGCTGACTTCCGGTCCGGCACGGCTCCGCGTAATGAGCGCGGAGCCGGCCTCCGGGGCGCGTTCGCCACACGGGAGCTCAGTTCAATGGCCGCCGGTTCCGTACGCGAAAGTCCGTACGGCCTGGCGGAAGTCTTCAAGTCTTCAGGTCTGTGCGCGGCCCGACCCAGGTGGCTCCCGAGTCCCAGGGCTGCGCGACGACGACGATCCTTACGCGGCGGGACCTTCCGGCGCCTTCGCGTCGGCGGTTACGGCCGCCGTGGGTGGGGCGGTCGTGACAGCCTCGCGGTCGGGCGCGAGCGGGTCGGTCACCGTGCCGGACTCCTCGTCGAAGAGCCCCTGCGCCAGCCTGGTCACCGCAGCGGGGACCGGCGGCGTTAGGTCGGCCACAGCTCGGAGACCGGACAGGACGTCGTCGGGTCGAACGGCAGGTGTCAAATGCCGAACAACCAGCCGCAGTATCGCACAAGCATTGTCCAGGGGCCTATCAGCCTCAGCGACGGCCGTGACCGGAACCACTTCCAGGCTGACCACGGCGCCGCGCGTGTCGAAGGTCCGCATGCCGTTCTTGGTGCGGCGCTGGACCTCCACGGCCTCGGCCGCGAGGAAGGCCTCGACCGCCTTCTGCGCGTCTCCGGGCTCCACGCCCTCCAGGCGCAGCTCCCAAACGGAGGCCGTCAGCCGGTCGGCGAGACCGGAGGTGTGTGCCTCCACGGCGTCGATGATGTCGAGGCCGACGGGCATCGACTCGTCGAGCAGCTCGCGCAGCACCGCGGGGTCGCGGGGCTCGGCGAGGGCGATCTCCAGGTACTCGGCCTCGCTGCCGGTCCCGGTCGGGGCCGCGTTCGCGTACGAGACGCGCGGGTGCGGGGTGAAGCCCGCCGAGTACGCCATGGGCACCTCGGAGCGGCGCAGGGCCCGCTCGAAGGCGCGCTGGAAGTCCCGGTGGCTGGTGAACCGGAGGCGGCCGCGCTTGGTGTAGCGCAGGCGGATGCGCTGCACTACCGGTGCGGGAGGCGGGCCTTCGGGCTGTCGCTTGCCCAGTGGTTCATCTCCTTGTGCGGGGCTCCGCGGCTCGCGCGTCGCCCTGAGGTCTGTGGGGCCTGCCGGCCTCGCCTGCCCTCCGGCTCACCCCTGCTCACTTCTGCAGGGAGATCTCGGGGGCGGGCGTGTCGCCTGCGGCTCTGTTACTACCCAGAGTACGCGCCTGTGACCTCGCTGGTTCCCGGGGCGGCCCCCCGAACAGCGCCCGCCGTACGTCGGCCCGCGCTTCGCGGACCGCGAGGCGGGAGGTCCGCCACACCTCGCCGACCGCACGGCCGACGGGAGCGATCGCCTGCCGGTGCACCGCGCGGGCGGCGCGACGGCCGACGTCCCACCCGGCGCGCAGCACGTTCCCGACGGGGGTGACCACGCGTCGGCGCACCCATCCGGCGGGCCGCACCACGCCCCACCGCCACAGCCACACCAGCCCGCGCCCGAGCGCCCGGCTCACCCGCCCCGCGAGATGCCAGGCCCCGACGAGCAGCTGCCAGAGCGGCACGAGCAGGTACGCCCACACCCCCCGCCCGACCGGCGCCAGCAGGTACCGCCACACTCCGGTCACCACGGGCCGTACGAGATACCGCCACAGCGCGACCCAAGGCCAGACGAACAGGGCCTTGCCCAGCCAGGCCACGCCGGCCGCGAACCCCCGGGCCAGCCACCGCAGTCCGTGGCCGACGGGGGCGAGGACGTACCGGTACAGCGCGCCGGCCGGCAGCACGAGCAGGTACCGGACCGCGCCCACGAGCAGCCGGGCGACGCCCCGGCCGACGGGCCGCAGCCCGTACTCCCAGACCGGGACCAGCAGGTACCTCCAGAGCCCCACACCCGCCGGCCGCAGCAGATACGTGTAAACGGCCTGCCCCACCGGGAGCATGACGTACCGCCAGAGACCCACCCAGGGCCAGTAGAAGACCACCTTGAACAGGGCCCCGATCAGCCACCCGGTCCCCCGCAGCACCGGCAGCACGGCCCGCTCGCAGAACCACCGCAGTCCTTGCCCCAGCGGTCCGAGAACGCTCCGGTTCAGCATCCGCGCGAAGGCGACGAGCAGATCCCAGACCACCCGCAGGGGCAGCACGACCAGCACCGCCACGATCTTCACGGGAATCCGCACGACCCCCACCAGGCAGCCGTCCCCCTGCGGCGCCGGCAGCGCCTTCTCCATGTCCATACCGCTAAGGACACACCACGGCCCGGGACCGTTGCGCCAGAGGGCCCTCCGTCAGTCGATCGAGCCCGGCTCGGCGAGCCAACGGGTGCGCAGCTCGATGTGCTTGGCGAGCGTCTCGAAGTCCCGGTCGTAGTGCAGCACCGTCAGCCGGTGCCGCATGGCGGTCACCGCCACGACCAGGTCGACGACTCCCGCGGAGCGAACGCACCCGGCTTCGGCCAGGGCGCTCTGCGCGGCGCCGACCCTCGCCCAGACGTCGTCCGGAATCTCGTGCCACACGTACAGGTCCGTGAACGCTTGCCGCATCTGCGTGTACTGGGCCGTCGAGCGGGCGGAGTACAGGGCCTCGACCTCGGTCACCGCGCACATGCCGATGCGTCCGGCGGCCAGTGCGGGCCGCCATGTGGAGAACGGTCCCGGGAGGGTGATCCGGTGCGCGGCGGAGGTGTCGATCAGGAAGTCGCCCTCGGTCAGTTCCCCCACGGCCCGCGCACCTCCGTCTTGAATCCGGGCTCCCGCCCCTTGTCGAAGGCGCCCTCTTCGTCGAGCTTGATGAGGGCTTCCAGAGCTCGCTGCCTGCGGACCCGTGCTCCTATTTCCTCCAGCGCCGCGTTGACCGTGTCCTTCTTCGTGGTGGTCCCGAGGGCTTCCATCGCGAGCGCGAGGGCTTCCTCGTTGATGTCGATCACGGTCTTGGCCATACCGGCCACCTCCTGGCAGCAAGCCCGGAGTATTCCTCCGAGCACCCTTCAAGGATATCCGCAGGCGTCAACCGCAGGAACGATACTCCGGCGGTCGAATGAATATGCCCCCCACCGATCCCGGTGGGGGGCATAGACAAGGCGGCAGGCCGGCCGGCCTCAGCCGCAGGTCACTTCACGACCGACAGGGGCAGCAGCTTCTTGCCCGTCGGGCCGATCTGGATGCTGGTGTCGAGCTGCGGGCAGACGCCGCAGTCGAAGCAGGGGGTCCAGCGGCAGTCCTCGACCTCGGTTTCGTCGAGGGCGTCCTGCCAGTCCTCCCACAGCCAGTCCTTGTCCAGACCGGAGTCGAGGTGGTCCCAGGGGAGGACCTCCTCGTAGGTGCGCTCGCGGGTCGTGTACCAGGCCACGTCGACGCCGTAGGCGGGGAGGGTCTTCTCCGCCGCCTGCATCCAGCGGTCGTACGAGAAGTGCTCGCGCCAGCCGTCGAAGCGGCCGCCCGACTCGTACACGGCGCGGATGACGTCGCCGATGCGGCGGTCGCCGCGGGACAGGAGGCCCTCGACGATGCCGGGCTTGCCGTCGTGGTAGCGGAAGCCGATGGAGCGGCCGTACTTCTTGTCGCCGCGAAGCTTGTCGCGGAGCTTGCCGAGGCGGGCGTCCGTCTCCTCGGCCGACAGCTGCGGGGCCCACTGGAAGGGGGTGTGCGGCTTGGGGACGAAGCCGCCGATGGAGACGGTGCAGCGGATGTCGTTCTGGCCGGAGACCTCGCGGCCCTTGGCGATGACGTTGACCGCCATGTCGCCGATCTGCAGGACGTCCTCGTCGGTCTCGGTCGGCAGGCCGACCATGAAGTACAGCTTCACCTGGCGCCAGCCGTTGCCGTAGGCCGTGGCGACCGTACGGATCAGGTCCTCTTCCGAGACCATCTTGTTGATGACCTTGCGCATGCGCTCGGAGCCGCCCTCGGGGGCGAAGGTCAGACCGGAGCGGCGGCCGTTGCGGGTCAGCTCGTTGGCCAGGTCGATGTTGAAGGCGTCCACACGGGTCGACGGGAGGGACAGGCCCACCTTCTCGTCCGTGTAGCGGTCGGCCAGGCCCTTGGCGATGTCCGTGATCTCGGTGTGGTCCGCCGAGGAGAGGGACAGGAGGCCGACCTCCTCGAAGCCCGTGGCCTTCAGCCCGCGCTCCACCATCTCGCCGATGCCGGTGATGCTTCGCTCCCGCACGGGGCGCGTGATCATGCCGGCCTGGCAGAAACGGCAGCCGCGGGTGCAGCCGCGGAAGATCTCCACGGACATCCGCTCGTGGACGGTCTCGGCGAGCGGGACCAGGGGCTGCTTGGGGTAGGGCCACTCGTCGAGGTCCATGACGGTGTGCTTGCTGACCCGCCACGGCACGCCCGAGCGGTTCGGGACCACGCGGCCGATGCGGCCGTCCGGCAGGTACTCGACGTCGTAGAAGCCCGGCACGTAGACGCCGCCGGTCTTCGCGAGGCGCAGGAGTACCTCCTCGCGCCCGCCCGGACGGCCCTCGGCCTTCCACGCGCGGATGATCTCGGTCATGTCGAGGACGGCCTGCTCGCCGTCGCCGATGATCGCGCAGTCGATGAACTCCGCGATCGGCTCGGGGTTGAAGGCCGCGTGGCCGCCCGCGAGCACGATGGGGTGGTCGACCGTACGGTTCTTCGCCTCCAGCGGGATGCCCGCGAGGTCCAGCGCCGTCAGCATGTTGGTGTAGCCGAGCTCGGTGGAGAAGGAGAGCCCGAAGACGTCGAAGGCCGAGACGGGGCGGTGGCTGTCCACGGTGAACTGCGGCACCTTGTGCTCGCGCATCAGCTCTTCGAGGTCCGGCCACACGCTGTACGTGCGCTCCGCGAGCACGCCTTCGCGCTCGTTCAGCACCTCGTAAAGGATCATGACGCCCTGGTTGGGGAGCCCGACCTCGTACGCGTCCGGGTACATCAGCGCCCAGCGGACGTCGGCGCTCTCCCACGGCTTGACCGTGGAGTTGAGCTCACCGCCGACGTACTGGATCGGCTTCTGGACGTGCGGAAGCAAGGCCTCAAGCTGAGGGAAGACCGACTCGGTCATCACGCGACTTTCGTGAAGCGGGCAGGGGGCGACTCTCAAGCGTACCCCGGGGCCCGGAGCACCCCCGCCCGCACGATCAGCCGCGCACCGCCGCCGCCGGGCCCGCGGCGGCCGCCCACACCTGCGGCAGCTCCCGCTCGCGTTGTCCGGCCAGCGCCTCCTCGCGGCCGTACAGCAGGCCCCAGGTGAAGGCGGACTCCCCCGCACCGGACGCCTGGACGGCGATGCCGCGCAGGGCGTCGCGGGCGACGACCGCGTCCTGGTGGTCGCCGAGCAGGGTCTGGACGGCCTTCACCGCCTTGGCCAGCCGGCGCGCGGTCTTGCCGAGGGCCGGGGTCGCCGCCTCGGCCGCGTACCGGGTGCGCTTCGCGGCCTTGCGGGCCTCGTGCAGGGCCAGGTCGCGGGCCTCGCCGGGGGCCATGGACAGGGCGCCCTCGATCCGGCCGGTGAGGCGTTCGTAGTCCCGCAGGACGGCTGCGGGCAGGACCACCTCGGCGGGCCGGTCGGCGGCCTTGCCGAGCGGCGGGTCGGCGAGCAGGGCGTCGAGGGCGTTCAGCAGGGCCACGTAGCGCCTGCTGTCGAGCGCGGCCAGCGCCGCTCGGCGCGAACCGGTGCGGCGGGCGACGTTCCAGATCTTGAGGCGGCCGCGGACCGGGCCGAGCACCAGGGTGCGCGGGAGTTCGTCGAGCCGGGTCTGGATCCGCTCGAGCAGCACCTCCTGGTCGCGGTCGACGCCGAGCTCGGCGGCGAGCCAGCGGAGCTCCTCGCCGATCGGGCCGCTCTCGGCGGGGTCCAGGACCCGGCGGTAGGTCTTGAAGGCGCTGCGCAGCCGACGGGTGGCGACCCGCATCTGGTGGACGGAGTCGGGCAGGCCCCGGCGTACGGCGGGATCCTGGGCGACGAGGGTGTCGCGCTGTTCGCGCAGGTACGCGAGCACGTGCGCGCCCGCCGTGTCCTCGGCGGGGCCGGTCCCGGTGCCGGAACCGGGGCCGGCCGTCCGGACCGGGGGTTCCCCGCCGGTCTCGGCCAGCGCCCGGGCGAGCTTGGAGGGGGCGTCGCTGACCCGGAGCCCGGCCTTGCGGAAGGTCTTCTCCACGGCGTCGAGCAGCGCCGGGTCGACTCCGTCGGCGAGCTCGACCTCCACCTCGGTCCAGGCGGCGGTGGCGTCGGCCCGCTCGGCCAGCACCGCGTCCGTGGACAGCTCCGCGAGGAGGGCGCCGTCGGCGTCGAGGAGGTGGCTGAGCTTGCGCGAGGACAGGAGCCTGACCTGTGGTTCCAGCGGGGTGTCGCGGACGCGGGAGCGCAGCAGGGCGGTCAGCGCGTCCGGGACGGTGTCGCCGAGGGGGGCGGTGATCTCGTCGCGCACGCCGGGGGCGACGGGCAGTTTGAGGTGCCAGCCGGCGTCCTTGCCTCCGGTGCGGCGGCGCAGGGTGAGCCCGTCGGCGGCGAGCCGCTGGTCGGGGGTGTCGTAGTAGACGGCGTCGAGCTCGGCCGTGCCCTGGTCGGTGACGGCCGCGATGGCGGCCGTGCCCGTCAGGTCCGGGACCCCGCGCCGTCCGGCCTTGGTGCTCCTGAACTCGAATTTGCGCTCGATCTCGCGCTTCGTGTCCGCCATGGATCGACCGTAGTCCTGAACGGAACACGGCGGGAAGGGAAACTGCTGGTGCGGCGGAAAACCGGCCCGGGAACCGAGGGATCAAGCCGACCCGAGCCGAGCCGCCGGGCCCGACCCGGCCCGGCCCGGCACCGCGTCAAGCCGACATCGGCCGCTGCACCCTGATCGACTGGAGCAGCCCGATGGCCACCCACACGGCGAACATCGAGGATCCTCCGTAGGAGACGAACGGCAGCGGGAGTCCGGCCACGGGCATGATCCCGAGGGTCATGCCGATGTTCTCGAAGGACTGGAAGGCGAACCAGGCGATGATTCCGGCGCACACGATCGTGCCGTACAGCTCGGTCGTCTCGCGGGCGATCATGCAGGCGCGCCACAGGATGACCCCGAGCAGCACCAGGATCAGCCCGGCTCCGACGAAGCCCAGCTCCTCCCCCGCCACCGTGAAGACGAAGTCGGTCTGCTGCTCCGGCACGAACTGGCCGGTGGTCTGCGAGCCCTTGAAGAGGCCGGACCCGGTCAGGCCGCCGGAGCCGATGGCGATGCGCGCCTGGTTGGTGTTGTAGCCGACGCCGGCCGGGTCGAGCTCGGGGTTGGCGAAGGCCGCGAAGCGGTTGATCTGGTACTCGTCGAGGACGCCGAGCTGCCAGATCAGGATGGCCCCGCCGGCGCCCGAGCCGAGCAGGCCGAGGACCCAGCGGTTGGAGGCGCCGGAGGCCAGCAGGACGCCGAGCACGATGACGACCATGACCATGACGGAGCCGAGGTCGGGCATCAGCATGATGATGCCCATGGGGAAGGCGGCCAGGCAGAGCGCCTTGACGACGGTGCGGTGGTCGGGGTGGGCGAGGTCGCCCGCGTCCACCCGGGTGGCGAGCAGCATCGCCATGACCAGGATGATCGTGATCTTGACGAACTCGGAGGGCTGGAGCGAGAAGCCGCCGCCGATCACGATCCAGGCGTGGGCGCCGTTGATGGTGGCGCCGAGCGGGGTGAGCACGGCGAGGATCAGGATGACGGAGAGCCCGTAGAGGACCGGTACGGCGCCGCGCAGGGTGCGGTGGCCGAGCCAGATGGTGCCGATCATCAGCACGAGGCCGATGCCGGTGTTCATGGCATGCCGGAAGAGGAAGTAGTACGGGTCCCCGTTGTTCAGCGAGGTCCGGTTGCGGGTCGCCGACCACACCAGCAGGGCGCCGATGAGGGAGAGGGCGAGCGCCGAGAGGAGTATCGGCCAGTCGAGCCGGCGCACCACGGAGTCGCGGGCGGTGAGTTTGGCCATAGCTCCCCGCTGCTCCGGCGCGTACCGGGCCACGGAGAATTTGTTGGCGGTCTGCATGTCGGTCCTCGGTACTCAGTCGTGCTGCGCGGGGCGCTGGGCGGGCGGGCCGGCGAGCGCGGGCGGCGCAAGCTCTTCCGGGGACGGGGGTACGTACGGCCGGATCTCGGGGGAATCGATGCCGCCGTCGGGGCGGATCCTGGGCAGCTTCTTCTCCGGGCCCAGCAGGAGCGCCTTCTTCAGGTCCTGGTTGCCCGCCATGTCGAGGCCGTAGATGGCGTTGTAGATGTTGCGGACGGCGGGGCCGGAGGCTCCGGAGCCGGTGCCGCCCTGGGAGATGGTCATGACGATGGTGAAGTCGTCGGTGTAGGTCGCCAGCCAGGAGGTGGTCTGCTTGCCGTAGACCTGGGCGGTGCCGGTCTTGGCCCGCATCGGGATCTTGTCCAGCGGCCAGCCGCCGAAGCGCCAGGCGGCGGTGCCGCCCGGCTCGACGACCATGCGCAGACCCTTGTCGAGGTCCTTGACGGTCTTGGCGTCGATCGGCAGCCTGCCGTGCGCCTTGGGCTTGATCATCTGGACGTGCTTGCCGTCGGCGCTGATCACGGCCTTGCCGACCGTGGGGTCGTAGAGGGTGCCGCCGTTGCTGATGGCGGCGTAGGCGGTGGCCATCTGGATGGGGGTGACGAGGACGTCGCCCTGGCCGATGGCGAAGTTGATGCTGTCGAACGCCTTGAGCTGGTTGCCTTCGAGGCAGCTCTCGTAGGCGATCTGCTCGACGTAGGTGCCGCCCTTCTTGCCCTGCTTGCACCAGGAGTCCTTGTTGGCCGCCCAGAAGCCCTTCTTCCAGCCCCGGTCGGGGATGCGGCCGGTGACCTCGTTCGGCAGGTCGATCCCGGTCTCGGAGCCGAGGCCGAACTCTCGGGCGGTCCGGTAGAACCAGTCGTGGGCGTCCTTCTTGGGCTTGAGGCCGCCGTCGCGCTGCCACTCCTTGTGCCCGAGTGCGTAGAAGACGGTGTTGCAGGAGAACTTGAGGGCCTCGCCGAGGGTGATGGGGCCGTGCCCCTTGGACTCGAAGTTCGCGAAGCTGCGGTTGCCCATGCTGTAGGAGGCGCTGCAGTTGTACTTCTCGTCGAAGGCGTATCCGGCCCGGACGGCCGCGCTCGCGGACACCACCTTGAAGATGGAGCCGGCGGGGGCCTGGCCCTGGATGGCCCGGTTGAGCAGCGGGTAGTTGGACTTCTCGTTGGTGAGGGCCGCGTAGTCCTTGGCGGCGATGCCGCCGACCCAGGCGTTGGGGTCGTAGTCGGGCTGGGAGGCCATCGCGACGACCCGGCCGGTCTTGGTCTCCATGACGACGACGGCGCCCGAGTCGGCCTCGTACTTGCGGCCGGTGATCTTGTCGGTCTCCTGGCGGACCGTCTTCATGGCCTGCTGGAGCTCGTACTCGGCGACGGACTGGACCCGGGCGTCGATGCTCGTGACGAGGGTGGATCCGGGCACACCCGCGTCGGACTCGGTCTGGTGCATGACCCGGCCGAGGTTGTCCACCTCGTAGGAGGTGACCATCGCCTTGCCGCGCAGGTACTTGTCGTAGGTGCGCTCGATCCCGGAGCGGCCGACCTGGTCGGAGCGCAGGTGCGGCGAGTCGGTGTCCTTGGCCTTCTGGATCTCCTCGTCGGTGACCGGCGAGAGGTAGCCGAGCACCTGGGACGTGCGGGCCCCGGCGGGGGCCGGGTAGCGGCGGATGGCGACGGGCTCGGCGGTGATGCCGGGGAACTCCTCGGGGCGTTCGCGCAGCTGAAGGGCCTGCTGCGTGGTGGCGTCGAGGGTGATCGGGATCGGCTGGTACGGGGAGCCGTTCCAGCAGGGCGCGGGGGTCTGGGAGTCGCAGAGGCGGACCTTGTCCATGACCTCCTTGGGGGTCATGTCCAGGACGCCGGCGAGGCGGGTCATGACGGCCTGGCCGCGGTCCTTCATCTTCATCAGCGCGGTACGGCTGGTGGAGACGACCAGGCGGGTCTCGTTGTCGGCGAGGGCGACGCCCCGGGCGTCGAGGATCGTCCCGCGCACGGCGGGCTGGACGACCCGCTGGACGTGGTTGCTCTTCGCCTCGTGGTAGTACTCCGCGCCGTTGCGGATCTGGAGGTACCAGAGCCGGCCGCCGAGGGTGAGGAACATAGAGCAGACGAGAACCTGGATGATCACGAGCCGGATCTGCACCCGGGAGGTACGGCCGGTCTCCGGAATGTTGGTCACGTGGACTCCTCCCTCACAGCTTCTTGACGCTCTTCACACCCTTGATTCCCTTGACGCCCTTTATCCGGCCGGCCCGGTTGGCCCGGCTGCGGGCGGTCTTCATCCGCAGGCCGCCGCGCTGGCTGCCGATCCGCAGTCCGGTGCCCCCGGCCAGCCAGCCAGAGGCGATGTCCTTGCCCGCGGGCGGGCCGCCGTTGGCCTCGACGGCCATCGGGTCGTTCTCCGCGCGGCGGGCCAGGGCCATGATGAACGGCACGGTGAAGGGGGCGAGCAGCAGGTCGTAGAGGACCGCGGTGAAGAGCAGTCCGGTCAGCCCCACGTGGCGGGCGGCGGTGTCGCCGACCAGGGCGCCGACGCCCGCGTAGAGCAGGGTGGAGGCGAAGGCGGCGCCGACGACGGTGAGCATCGGGCCCCAGGCGGAGCGGAACCGCCCGGTGTCGGGGCGGACCAGGCCGGCGACGTAGCCGATGACGCAGAGCACGAGCGCGTAGCGGCCGGCGGCGTGGTCGGCGGGCGGGGCCAGGTCCGTGAGCAGTCCGGCGGCGAAGCCGATGAGGGCGCCGCTGACGCACCCGTACACGAGTGCGAGGGCGACGACGGTGAGCAGGACCAGATCGGGGACGGCTCCGGGGAGTTGGAGGCGGCCCAGGATGGAGACCTGGACGATCAGGGCGACCACGACGAGCGTGCCCGAGAGCAGGATCCGGTTGAAACGCATGATGATCGGCTCCTAGTCCTCGGCCGGCTTGCCGGACGCGGACGCGCCGGGCGACGGGGTGACCGTGACGGTGACCGTCGGGGTGGGCTTGGGCGCTTCGGGCTTGGGCGGCAGGACCGCGTCGCGCGGGTCCTGGCGCGGGGGCATGACCACGACGCCGACGATGTCCAGGCGGGAGAAGCCGACGAAGGGGCGGACCCAGACGGTCCGGGTCAGGTCGCCGCGCGAGGGGTCGACCTTGATCACCTCGCCGATCGGGACGCCGGGCACGAAGGGCTTGTTGCCCCGCGAGCCGAAGGTGACGAGCCGGTCGCCGGTGTTGATCTTGGCCTTGCCGTTGAGCATCTGCACGGAGAGCTCCCGGTCGCCCTGGCCGGTGGCGAAGCCGAGTTCGCCGGTCTTCTCCAGACGGGTGCCGACGGTGAAGTCGGGGTCGTTGGCGAGGACCACGGTGGCGGTGTCGGGGCCGACGGTGGCGACGCGGCCGACGAGTCCGTCCCCGTTGAGGACGGTCATGTCGCGCTGGATGCCGTCCTTGCTGCCCGCGTCGATGGTGACGGTCCAGGAGAAGCCCTGGGCCGCCCCTATGGCGATGACCTCGGCGCCCTTGATGCCGTACTGGCCCGCGCCCGCCCGCTTGAGCATCTCGTCGAGCTCGCGGATCCGGCTGCGGGTCTGGTCGTCGCTGCCGAGCTTGGCCTTGAGCGCCGCGTTCTCGCGCTCCAGGGTCGCGATGCGGTTGTGCCGCTCGCCGGAGTCCCGTACCGCCCCTATGGCGTTGGCGACCGGGTCGACCCCTTTCGCCACGCCCTTCTCGACCGGTCCGAAGACCGCTGCGGCGGCCTGTCGGGCACCGTCGACCGGAGACTCCTCACCCGTCCTGATGTCCACCGTGATCAAAGCGAACGCGATGGCGATCAGAAGCACCAGGAGCAGCCGGCTTTCTCGTGTGTCCCTCACGTGCGGCGGCCGTGCCTTCCTCATAGATACCCGTGCGGCAAAGCCGCTCCGGTGGAGCCGGTGCTTGCACCGGGCCGTGCGGCAAAGCCGCTCCGGTGGAGCCGGGGCTCGCACCGGACCTTGCCTGTATATCAACGATCCGCCGCACGGGCCCGGTAGCACCCGTACGGCGGATCATTCGCGTTCCACCGCCGCGCGGCGGGCCGGATCAGCGCCGGGGCTGGGCGTCCAGCACCTGCTGGAGCGCCTCGAACTCCTCTACGCACTTGCCGGATCCGAGCGCGACGGAGTCGAGCGGGTCCTCGGCGATGTGGATCGGCATGCCCGTCTCGCGGCGCAGCCGCTCGTCGAGGCCGCGGAGCAGGGCGCCGCCTCCGGTCAGGACGATGCCGCGGTCCATGATGTCGCCGGAGAGTTCCGGCGGGCACTTGTCGAGGGTGGTCTTGACGGCGTCGACGATCGCGTTGACCGGCTCCTCGATCGCCTTGCGGACCTCGGCGGCCGAGATCACGACGGTCTTGGGCAGGCCCGAGACCAGGTCGCGGCCGCGGATCTCGGTGTGCTCGTCCTTGTCGAGGTCGTAGGCCGACCCGATGGTGATCTTGATCTGCTCGGCGGTGCGCTCACCGAGGAGGAGGGAGTACTCCTTCTTGATGTGCTGGATGATCGCGTTGTCGAGCTCGTCGCCGGCCACCCGGATGGACTGTGCCGTGACGATTCCGCCGAGGGAGATGACGGCCACCTCGGTGGTGCCGCCGCCGATGTCCACGACCATGTTGCCGGTGGCCTCGTGGACGGGCAGGCCCGCTCCGATGGCGGCGGCCATCGGCTCTTCGATGATGTGCACCTGGCGGGCACCGGCCTGCGTGGACGCCTCGATGACGGCGCGGCGCTCCACTCCCGTGATGCCGGAGGGTACGCAGACCACGACGCGCGGGCGGGCCAGGTAACGGCGCTTGTGGATCTTGAGGATGAAGTACCGGAGCATCCGCTCGGTGATCTCGAAGTCGGCGATGACGCCGTCCTTGAGGGGCCGCACGGCGACGATGTTGCCGGGCGTGCGCCCGATCATCTTCTTGGCTTCGGAGCCGACCGCCAGGATGCCACCGGTGTTCGTGTTGATGGCGACCACGGACGGCTCGTTCAGGACGATTCCCCGGCCCCTCACGTACACCAGCGTGTTGGCGGTCCCGAGGTCGATCGCCATGTCACGGCCGATGAACGACATGTTGTTCCCCTTGTTCCCCATGAGGAGCGTCTGGCCTTCCAGTTGATAGCGGCTGCTGTCAGGTCGGCGAGGTGGGTGTGTGGGTGGAAGCCCCATCGTAGTGCCGCAAGTACGGGCACCGCGCGACGGGACTCCGGCAAGCCCGCCGGAACGGATACCCGCCCCCTTAGTGGTGACGTCGTGTCCTGTCCATGCGTTCCCGAATGTGCCCGGTAATACCGGAGGGCGACCGAAATTACTTCGGTCGCCCCAGGTCATGAGCGCTATTCGGCTGATGTTGCGTCAGAAAAGAGTGATCACAGCGCCGGGAAGAACAGCTTCAGCTCCCGCTCCGCGGACTCCTCGGAGTCCGAGGCGTGGATCAGGTTCTCCCGGGTGACCGTACCGAAGTCGCCCCGGATGGAGCCGGGCGCGGCGGCAATCGGGTCAGTGGGTCCGGCCAACTGGCGGACACCCTCGATCGCGCGCTCCCCTTCGACGACCAGGGCCACGACCGGCCCGCTGGCCATGAAGCCCATGAGGGGCTCGTAGAACACCTTGCCCTTGTGCTCGCCGTAGTGCGCTTCCAGGGTCTCCTGGTCCAGCGTGCGCAGCTCCAGCGCGGCGATGGTCCAGCCGGCCTTCCGCTCGATGCGGCCGACGATCTCGCCGATCAGACCGCGACGGACGGCGTCGGGCTTGAGGAGGACGAGCGTGCGCTGGGTCATATGGGTAACTCCTTGCGGCATACGGGTGCGGTCCGACGAGGCTACAGGGGCCCGGGCCCCCGCCGTACGGGGCCTTCCCGGGCCCCGCTCCGGCTCCTAGGCCGTCTCTTTCGGATCTTGCCGGGCCCGCGACGCCTGGCACCGTGCCGGCCAGCACCCAGAGAACAACGGAGGACCCCCAGTACGCGCACGCCCCGACAGCGCGGCCAGGCACGGCACCAGACGCCGCGGGCTCGGCCGACAAGATCCGAAAGAGACGGCCTAGGCGGCTACGCCTCGGTGGGGGCGGAGGCCTGGGCTTCCGCCTGGGCGGCCCAGCGGGCCTTGATCTCGTCGATGCGGCGGCCGTAGCGGATCGAGCACCACCACAGAACGGCGAACACCACGCCCAGGATGAACATCATCGGCACGACGAAGCCGCTCAGCACGAGCCCGATCTGCAGGGCCCAGCCGATCTGGACGGCCCCGGGGCGCGAGAGCATCCCGCACAGCAGGACCGACAGCAGCATCGCGATCCCGCAGACCGTCCAGACCGTGGCCTGGCTCAGGTCGCCCTTCATCGCGACCAGCCCGGCGAAGCCGATCACGCAGAACTCGGCGATCAGCGTCGAAGCACACAGCGTGCGCATCCCTCAGCCCCTCTTCAGCAGCATGCGGGCCTCGCCCACCGTGATCACGGACCCGGTCACCAGGACCCCGGCCCCGCCGTACTCCGCCTCTTCCTCCGCCAGGGTGATCGCCGCCTCGATGGCGTCGTCCAGCCGCGGCTCCACCTGCACCCGGTCGGCGCCGAAGACCTCGACCGCGATGGCCGCCAGCTCGTCGGCGGAGATCGCCCGGTGGCTGGAGTTCTCCGTGATCACGACCTCCGCGAAGATCGGCTCGAAGGCCTCGAAGACACCGCGCGCGTCCTTGCCCTCGCTCGCGCCCACGACCCCGACCAGCCGGCTGAAGCCGAAGGCCTCGGTCACCGCCTCCGCCGTGACCTGCGCCCCGGCCGGGTTGTGCGCCGCGTCCAGGACCACCGTCGGGCTGCGCCGCACGACCTCCATGCGGCCGGGCGAGGTCACCGAGGCGAAGGCCTTCCGTACGCTCTCCACGTCCAGGGCCCGCGCGTGGTCGGCGCCGATGCCGAAGAAGGCCTCGACCGCCGCCAGCGCCACCGCCGCGTTGTGCGCCATGTGGGCGCCGTACAGCGGCAGGAAGATGCCGTCGTACTCGCCGCCCAGGCCGCGCAGCGTCAGCTGCTGCCCGCCCACCGCGACCTCACGGGTGACGACACCGAACTCCATGCCCGCGCGGGCCACGGTCGCGTCGACCTCCACGGCCTTCTTCAGCAGCACCTGCGCCGCGTCCACGGGCTGCTGCGCCAGGATCACGGTGGCGCCCTGCTTGATGATGCCGCCCTTCTCCTGCGCGATCTCGCCGGTCGTGGAGCCGAGCCGGTCCGTGTGGTCCAGGCTGATCGGGGTGACCACGGCGACCGCGCCGTCGATGACGTTGGTGGCGTCCCAGGCGCCGCCCATGCCCACCTCGATCACGGCCGCGTCCACCGGGGCGTCCGCGAAGGCCGCGTACGCCATGCCGGTGAGGACCTCGAAGAAGGACAGCCGGATCTCCTCGGCCGCGTCCACCATGTCCACGTACGGCTTGATGTCCTCGAAGGTCTCGATGAACCGCTCGGCGCTGATCGGAGCCCCGTCCAGGCTGATCCGCTCGGTGATCGACTGCACGTGCGGGCTGGTGTAGCGCCCGGTGCGCAGCTCGAAGGCGTTCAGCAGGGCCTCGATCATGCGCGAGGTGCTCGTCTTGCCGTTGGTGCCGGTGACGTGGATGGAGGGGTACGCGCGCTGCGGCTCGCCCAGGACGTCCATCAGCGCGGCGATGCGCGTGACGGACGGCTCCAGCTTGGTCTCGCCCCAGCGGCCGGCCAGCTCCTGCTCCACCTCCCGCAGCGCCTTGGCCACCTCGGGGTCGGCGGGCTCTTCGGGTACCGGGTCACCCTGGGGCGGACCGGCCTGCGTGCGCAGGGTGCGGCTGCCCGCCTCGATCACCGCCAGGTCGGGGTCGCGGTCGGACTCTTCCGCCACGATCTTGTCGAAGGCGTCGAGGTTGTCATCGTGGCTCTCGGGCTGCTGCTCACTCACGGACCCAGTCTACGGACGAGGACCGTGGGGACTTTCGGCCCGGTCGCATCGGGACCTTCGGCTGCCGGTGCGACCTGATCGTTATGCAAGCCTTGCGGACAGGAGATTGGGGAACAAATGCCGCAGGCCAGCATCAACAAGACAGCTTCCAGCCGCGACATAGGGATAGACCTGGGAACCGCCAACACCCTCGTCTACGCACGGGGGCACGGCATCGTCCTCAATGAGCCGTCCGTGGTGGCCGTCAAGGCGGGCACCACCACCGCCCTGGCCGTGGGGACCGAGGCCAAGGAGACCATCGGCCGCACCCCCGGCTCCATCACCGCGATCCGCCCCCTCAAGGACGGCGTGATCTGCGACTACGAGGCCGCCGAGGAGATGATCCGGCACTTCGTGCGCAAGGCCGTCCCCGGCCGCCGGGTCCGCACCCGCATGGTGGTCTGCGTACCGTCCGGGGTCACCCAGGTGGAACGCCGGGCCATCATCCACGCCTCCACCCGGGCCGGAGCCAGGACCGTGCACCTGATCGAGGAGCCGATGGCCGCGGCGATCGGCGCCGGGCTCCCGGTCTCCGAACCGCGCGGCTCGATGGTCGTCGACATCGGCGGCGGCACCTCCGAGGTCGCCGTCATCTCGCTGGGCGGCATCGTCACCTCGCGGTCGCTGCGGGTCGCCGGCGACCGGATGGACGCCGCCATCACCGACTGGGTCCGCAAGGAGCACTCCCTGCTCATCGGCGACCGCACCGCCGAGGACGTCAAGATCGCCATCGGCTCGGCGTGGCCGGTGCCGGACCGGCCGGAGCTGGAGACCGCCGGCTTCACGGTGCGGGGCAGGGAGAAGGTCGGCGGCATGCCCCAGACGCTCCAGCTCGACGCGCGCGACATCCGGACCGCCCTCGACGAGCCGGTCGAGGCGATCATCGCGGCGGTCCGCACCACCCTGGAGGAATGCCCGCCCGAACTGTCCGGCGACGTCATGGAGCACGGCATCGTCCTGACCGGCGGCGGCGCGCTGCTGCCCGGCCTGGACCTGCGGATGGCCTCCTCGACGGGGATCCCGGTCTTCGTCGCGGACGACCCGCTCGACTGCGTGGCCCTGGGCTCGGGCCGCTGCGTGGAGGACATGGACGCGCTCAGCAGCCTGCTCGCGCCGGCGCGGGCCTAGGGCCTGTCGGCCCGGCGCGGTTTCCCGGGCTCAGCCCTTCGGGAGGGTCGCGAGGACCTCGTACGCGTCCTGCGTGCGCGTGGCCGTCAGGGTGCCGCCCAGGCTGCGCACGCGCTCGCACATGCTCGCCGTGCCCGAGCCCGCCGAGACGGGGGCCCTGGTCGGGTTGCGCTGCGCCAGCCCGTTGCGGACGGCGATCCGCAGCTGCGGTCCGTCCGCCGCGATGGACACCTCGATCGTCTCGCCACGGGCGTGCTTGGCGGCGTTGGTCAGGCATTCCTGCACCACCCGGTAGACCGCTGCCTGGCGCAGCGGCGACAGCCCGTGCACGTCCGGATCCAGGGTCAGCCGTACGGGCGAACCCGCACGCCCGCTCTCCTCCGCGAGCGCCGCCAGCCCTTCCACGCCCGGGGTGGCCGCCCGCTCCCCGCGCTGCACGATGATCTCGTTGAGCACCAGGTGGGCCCGGCGGGCGGTGTCGGCGAGCTCCTCAAAGTCCTTCGCGTACGCCGTCTCGCGCGAGCGCATCGACAGCACCTCGGAGCGGACCGTCAGCAGGGTCAGCTCGCGCCCGACGAAGTCGTGGACGTCACGGGCGACGGAGGTCCGCTCCTGCTGGACGGCGTGCAGGACGGCGGACTCGGCGCGCCGGGTGTCGAGCTCGCGCACGAGGTCGTGGCGGTAGGCGGCGATGCCCACGGCCGAGGCGAGGACCCCGATGGGCACGACGAGGCTGAGGAAGGAGCTGAGGGACTCCGCCCGGGACATCGGCCAGCCCGGCACGCCGTAGAACAGGCACACCGCGAAGGCCAGGTAGCCGAGGGTGGCGAGGACGCCGGCCCGGCGCCCGCGGAAGCGGCCCACCGAGTACAGCGCGAACTGGATCAGGGTCAGCTCGTGCAGCCAGCCGATGAAGAGCAGCGCGGCGAGGTACGAGACCCAGGGCAGTCGGCGCCGCACCAGCAGGGTGGAGCAGCCGAGCGTCAGGACGACCGCCGCGGCGGGCCCGCCGAGGGAGTTGTCGGCGGCCGCCAGGCCCGGCAGGTCGAGCGCCATCAGGCCCAGGCAGCTGAGAGCCGCGAGCAGGTCCATCGCGCGCGGCGAACCGGCCCAGCCCTGCGCGAGCCGGCGGCCGAAGGCCAGGAGCCGGTGGGGCGCCGAGAGGGCGGGCTTGACGTGCATGCCCTCCATCATCCGTGGTCGCCGCCCCCGGATCCGGGCCGCCGGGACCCGAGAACGCGTGATTTAGGGCACTTCGGACAGGCCGGAGGTCCCCCCGGCCCGGAGGCCTTCCGCTCTACCCGGGGCCGCACGCGGGCTCGTAGCGTCGGGAGAATGACCACCCACCGGGGAACGACCACCCACCGGGGACCAGCCACCCCCCGGGGCACCGCCCTGCTCCTGCTGATCGGCGGCCTCATCGGCACCCTGGCCTCCGGCGTCCTCACCTACGACCGCATCCGCACCCTGGAGGACCCGCTCTTCACCCCGGGCTGCAACGTCAACGCGGTGCTGAGCTGCGGCGACGTGATGACCACCTGGCAGGGCAACCTGCTCGGCTTCCCCAACATGCTGCTCGGCCTCGCCGGCTTCGCCGCCCTCGCCGGGCTCGGCACGGCCCTGGTCGCCGGGGCGCTGCTCCCCCGGTGGCTGTGGCGCGGAGTGTGGGCCGGGATCGCGGCCGGGTTCGCCTTCACGGTGTGGCTGATCAGCCAGTGCCTGTACGTGATCGGCGCCCTGTGCCCGTGGTGCATGGTCGTCTGGGCGGTGATGATCCCGCTGTTCTGGTACGTCACCCGGCACCTGGCCCCGGCCGGCTCCCGGCTGCGGGCGATCCCGCACTGGCTGGTGCCGCTGGCCGCGTACGGCGTGGTCGCGGCGCTCATCCTGACGAGGTTCGGCGCACAGCTGCTGTGATGCCGGGCCCCTCACGGGGAACAGATACCGCGAAGGACCCCACGTCGACCGACGGCGTGGGGGCCTTCGCTTGCGTTCTACGGCTGCTGCCTACGGCTCCGTCAGCCGGCGGGCAGGGCGTCGAGCTGGGCCTTCAGGCGGACGATGTCGTCCTCCGCCTTGGTCAGGCGGCCCTTGATCTTGTCCACGACGTTGTCCGGGGCCTTGGCGATGAACGCCTCGTTCCCGAGCTTCGCCTCGGCCTGCTGCTTCTCCTTCTCGGCGGCGGCCAGGTCCTTGCTCAGCCGCTTGCGCTCCGCCGGGATGTCGATGGTCCCCGACAGGTCGAGCGCGACCGTGGCACGGCCGACGGGCAGGGTGGCGGTGGCGCTGAAGGCGTCGCCCTCCGGCTGGAGGCGCAGCACCTGGCGGATGGCTGCCTCGTGGGCGGCCAGCGTCGTGGTGGACAGGTCCAGGCGGGCCGGGACCTTCTGCTTGTCGTCGAGGCCCTGCTCCTTGCGGAAGCGGCGGACCTCGCGGACCAGGCTCTGGACGCCCTCGATCTCGGCCTCGGCGGCCGCGTCGCGGAAGCCGCTGTCCTTGGGCCAGTCGGCGATCACGAGGGACTCGCCGCCGGTCAGCGTGGTCCACAGCGTCTCGGTGACGAAGGGGACCACCGGGTGCAGCAGGCGCAGCATGACGTCGAGGACCTCGCCGAGGACCCGGGCGGACGCCTTGGCCGGCTCGCCGCCCGCGAAGAAGGTCGTCTTCGACAGCTCGACGTACCAGTCGAAGACCTCGTCCCACGCGAAGTGGTAGAGCGCCTCGCTGAGCTTCGAGAACTGGTAGTCCTCGTAGAAGGCGTCGGCCTGCGCGACCGTCTCGTTCAGCCGGGACAGGATCCAGCGGTCGGTAGCCGACATCTGCTCGACCGACGGCAGTTCGCCCTCGATCGTGGCGCCGTTCATCATCGCGAAGCGGGTGGCGTTCCAGATCTTGTTGGCGAACTTGCTGGAAGCCTGGACCCAGTCCTCGCCGATCGGGACGTCGACACCCGGGTTGGCGCCGCGCGCCAGGGTGAAGCGGACCGCGTCGGAGCCGTACTTGTCCATCCAGTCCAGCGGGTTGACCGCGTTGCCGAAGGACTTCGACATCTTCTTGCCGCGCTCGTCGCGGACCATGCCGTGCAGGGCGATGGTGTGGAACGGCGGGGTGCCGTCCATCGCGTACAGGCCGAACATCATCATCCGGGCGACCCAGAAGAAGAGGATGTCGTAGCCGGTGACCAGGACGGCGTTCGGGTAGAACTTCGCCAGGCTGTCGGTCTGCTGCGGCCAGCCGAGCGTGGAGAACGGCCACAGGCCGGAGGAGAACCAGGTGTCCAGGACGTCCGTGTCCTGGGTCCAGCCCTCGCCGGTCGGCGGCTGCTCGTCGGGGCCGACGCAGACGATCTCGCCGTTCGGGCCGTACCAGACCGGGATGCGGTGGCCCCACCAGAGCTGGCGCGAGATGCACCAGTCGTGGAGGTTGTCGACCCAGTCGAAGTAGCGCTTCTCCATCTCCTGCGGGTGGATCTTGACCTGGCCGTCGCGGACCGCGTCACCGGCGGCCTTGGCGAGCGGGCCGACCTTGACCCACCACTGGAGCGAGAGGCGCGGCTCGATGGTGGTCTTGCAGCGCGAGCAGTGGCCGACGGAGTGCGTGTACGGGCGCTTCTCCGCGACGATCCGGCCCTCGGCGCGCAGCGCGGCGACGATGGCGGAACGGGCCTCGAGCCGGTCCAGGCCCAGGAAGGGGCCGTGGACGGTGATGACGGCGTGCTCGTCCATGACGGCGAGGTTGGGCAGGCCGTGGCGCTGACCGATCTCGAAGTCGTTGGGGTCGTGTGCCGGGGTCACCTTGACGGCGCCGGTGCCGAACTCGGGGTCGACGTGCTCGTCGGCGACGACCGGGATGCGGCGGCCGGTGAGCGGCAGCTCGATCTCGGTGCCGACCAGGTGCTTGTAGCGCTCGTCGTCGGGGTGGACGGCGACGGCCGTGTCACCCAGCATCGTTTCGGCGCGGGTCGTCGCGACGACGATGGAGGCGTCGCCCTCGCCGTACCGGATGGAGACGAGCTCGCCCTCGTCGTCCTGGTACTCGACCTCGATGTCGGAGATCGCGGTGAGGCAGCGGGGGCACCAGTTGATGATGCGCTCGGCGCGGTAGATCAGCTCGTCGTCGTAGAGCTTCTTGAAGATGGTCTGGACGGCCTCGGACAGGCCTTCGTCCATGGTGAAGCGCTCGCGCGACCAGTCGACGCCGTCGCCGAGGCGGCGCATCTGGCCGGAGATCTGGCCGCCGGACTCGCCCTTCCACTGCCAGACGCGCTCGACGAAGGCCTCGCGGCCCAGGTCGTGGCGGGACTTGCCCTCCTTGGCGAGCTCGCGCTCGACGACGTTCTGGGTGGCGATGCCTGCGTGGTCCATGCCGGGCTGCCACAGGGTCTCGTAGCCCTGCATGCGCTTGCGGCGGGTGATGGCGTCGATGAGCGTGTGCTCGAAGGCGTGCCCCAGGTGGAGGCTTCCGGTGACGTTCGGCGGCGGGATGACGATGGCGAAGGGCGGCTTGTCGCTCTTCTCGTCCGCCTCGAAGTACCCACGCTCTACCCAGCGCTCGTAGAGCTTCCCCTCTACGTCGGCCGGCGCGTAGGAAGTCGGCAGTTCGGAGTAGGGGCTGCTGGGTGTCTGCGTG
This sequence comes from Streptomyces sp. NPDC059957, assembly GCF_042730015.1. Taxonomy (NCBI): domain Bacteria; kingdom Bacillati; phylum Actinomycetota; class Actinomycetes; order Kitasatosporales; family Streptomycetaceae; genus Streptomyces; species Streptomyces sp. NPDC059957. Next base: position 22,639 of record NZ_JBHWMB010000006.1, read on the forward strand.
TTCTCGGTCACGAGCCACAGTTTAGGGCCGTAACGGTCCGGTCATGAAACCGGGTTTCCGGGGGCCCGGGGCCTTTCGCCGCCCCGGCTTCCGCCAGGATGTGTGGGACGCATAAACAACCTCATGGGGGGACGCGGGATGAGCTACAACCAGCCGGGACCGTACGGGGGCCAGCAGCCGCAGCAGCCGGGGCCCTACGGACAGCAGCCGCAGCAGCCGAACCCGTACGGCCAGCAGCCCGGACCCTACGGCCAGCAGCCCGGCGCGCAGCCCGGCTACGGATACCCGCAGCAGGCCCCCCAGGGAGTCCCGCAGCAGGGCTACCCGCAGCAGCAGCCCGGCTTCCCCCAGCAGCAGCCCCCGTACGGCGGCTACCCGCAGCAGCCTCCGTACGGCGGGACGCCCCCGAAGAAGTCGAAGGCAGGCGTGATCATCGGCGTGGTCGTGGCGGTCGCCGTGATCGCGGGCGCCGGCTGGTACTTCACGATGGGCGGCGGCGCCTCGGCTTCGATCTCCGCCGACACCAAGGGCTACAAGCTGGTCGCCCCGGCGGCGGTGGACGACTTCAAGAAGGACCCGAAGTACGACGAGAAGTCCTTCAGCGACAAGGACAAGAAGGAAGCCGAAGGGGTGGGCATCAAGAACCCCACCCAGGTGGGCATGAACTACCAGTCCGGCGACCCGAAGAACCCGCTGACCGCCAAGGGCCTGAGCTTCAACGGTCTCTACGGCGAGATCGCCGACCCGGAGAAGTCGGTGGACGCGTACTTCGCCATGGCCAAGCTCAACGCGGGCAAGAACAAGGACTACTCGGTGGAGTTGGTCGGGAGCCCCCAGGCCCTGACCCCGGCCGGCTTCAAGGGCGCGGTGATGAAGTGCCAGGAGATGAAGATGACCTCCACGAGCACTACGGAAAAGGGGCCGAAGGAGTTGACCCTGCCGATCTGCATCTGGGGTGACTACAGCACCCTGGGCATGGTCAGCGCCTCCGACGCGGCTTCCCTGCTCGCCGGCAAGAAGGGCTACACCCTGGAGCAGACCTCGGAGCTCACCGCGAAGCTCTACAACACCGCCCGCGTCAAGAAGTAGAAGCAGCGGACGGCACGCGGTCTCACGCATAAGGGGCGCCCCCGGTCGGGGGCGCCCCTTATGCGTACGCGTAACCGGTCGGCGGCTACGCCGACTTCTCGTGCGGGCCCTGGTCCTTCGGGACGATCCGCGGGACCAGCGTCGGGTTGACGTTGGAGCGGACCACGTCCGAGGTGATGACCACGCGGGCCACGTCCTTGCGGGACGGGACCTCGTACATCACCGACATCAGGACCTCTTCCATGATGGCGCGCAGGCCGCGCGCGCCGGTCTGGCGGAGGATCGCCTGGTCGGCGATGGCCTCGAGGGCCTCGCGCTCGAAGTCCAGCTCCACACCGTCGAGTTCGAACAGCCGCTGGTACTGCTTGACCAGGGCGTTGCGCGGCTCGATGAGGATCTGGAGCAGGGCCTCGCGGTCCAGGTTGTGCACCGAGGTGATGACGGGGAGACGGCCGATGAACTCGGGGATCATCCCGAACTTCACCAGGTCCTCCGGCATGACCTCCTGGAACTGGTTGCTCGCCTCGATCTCGCGCTTCGAGCGGATGGTCGCCCCGAAGCCGATGCCCTTGGCGCCGGCGCGGGACTCGATGATCCGCTCCAGGCCGGAGAAGGCGCCGCCCACGATGAACAGCACGTTCGTCGTGTCGATCTGGATGAACTCCTGGTGCGGGTGCTTGCGGCCGCCCTGCGGCGGTACCGAAGCGGTGGTGCCTTCCAGGATCTTCAGGAGGGCCTGCTGCACGCCCTCACCGCTCACGTCGCGCGTGATCGACGGGTTCTCGCTCTTGCGGGCGACCTTGTCGATCTCGTCGATGTAGATGATCCCGGTTTCGGCCTTCTTGACGTCGTAGTCGGCCGCCTGGATCAGCTTGAGCAGGATGTTCTCGACGTCCTCGCCGACGTACCCGGCCTCCGTGAGCGCCGTCGCGTCCGCGATGGCGAACGGGACGTTGAGCATCCGGGCGAGCGTCTGGGCCAGCAGCGTCTTGCCCGAGCCCGTGGGGCCGAGCAGGAGGATGTTGGACTTCGCGAGCTCGATCGCGTCGTCACGGCCCGTCCCGCCGCCGTTCTCGCCGGCCTGGACGCGCTTGTAGTGGTTGTACACCGCGACGGAGAGCGCCTTCTTCGCCGGCTCCTGGCCGACGACGTAGCTCTCCAGGAACTCGTAGATCTCACGGGGCTTGGGAAGCTCTTCCCAGCGAACCTCGGAGGTCTCCGCGAGTTCCTCTTCGATGATCTCGTTGCAGAGGTCGATGCACTCGTCGCAGATGTACACACCGGGTCCCGCGATGAGCTTCTTCACCTGCTTCTGGCTCTTTCCGCAGAACGAGCACTTGAGCAGGTCGCCGCCGTCACCGATGCGTGCCACGAGGTGCTTCCCCTTCGCCTGGGAGACGCCTGGTTCAGCGCTCCTGGTGCCTCATATCCGACGGTACCTTGCCGGGGGCCCCGTACGGGGCCCCCTTGACGTGGTTCACATCGCCCAATCCGGCGAGGTGCCCGCGCCAACTGGCGGCAAGGATCAGTTCGAAGTCTTACGGGTCGCGACGACCTGGTCGATCAGGCCGTACGCCAGCGCGTCCTGGGCCGTCAGGATCTTGTCGCGCTCGATGTCGTCGCGGATCTTCTCGATCGGCGTCGACGAGTGCGTGGCCAGCATGTTCTCCAGCTGGTCGCGCATGCGCAGGATCTCGTTGGCCGCGATCTCCAGGTCGGAGAGCTGCTCACGGCCGGTGCCGCCCGAGGGCTGGTGGATCAGCACGCGGGCGTTCGGCAGCGCCATGCGCTTGCCGGGCGCACCGGCGGCGAGCAGGACCGCGGCGGCGGAGGCCGCCTGGCCCATGCAGACCGTCGAGATGTCCGGCTTCACGAACTGCATCGTGTCGTAGATCGCCGTCAGCGCGGTGAAGGAGCCGCCGGGGCTGTTGATGTACAGGTAGATGTCGCGGTCCGGGTCCATCGACTCCAGGCACAGCAGCTGCGCCATGACGTCGTTGGCGGAGGCGTCGTCGATCTGCACGCCGAGGAAGATGATGCGCTCCTCGAAGAGCTTCGCGTACGGGTCGTACTCGCGCACGCCCTGCGAGGTGCGCTCCACGAAGCGCGGCACGACGTAGCGGTTGTCCACCGGCGCGCCGGTGTAGAGGCCGCTCGCGGGAGAAAGGTTGTTCATGTGCATGTGGGTGTTCACCGTCCTGGTGGCGTTCTGCGGGCTGAGGCTTGCCTGGTGCGGGCGGGGGGGGGGGGGAACCCACCAGAGAGCACCACCACCGACCGAAGACAGGGCAAGAACCAACCCCCCCCCCCCCCCCCCCCCCCGCCCAAGAAAAAACCGTACCCTCCCCTC
>NZ_JBHWMB010000006.1:26087-104239 GCF_042730015.1 Streptomyces sp. NPDC059957
TTGCGTTTGGTGGGTATTCGCCTCTCCCTGGCCCCCCGCACCTCCCCCCTCCCCCCGGGCCGGGGCCGGGATCAGGCCCCGGTGCCGCCGCCGCCCGGGACCAGCGACGCGGCGGAGATGATCTCGTCGATGAGGCCGTAGGCCTTGGCCTCTTCCGCCGTGTACCAGCGGTCGCGGTCGCCGTCGCGGATGATCGTCTCCACGGTCTGGCCGGAGTGGTGCGCGGTGATCTCAGCCATGCGCTGCTTCGTGCGCAGCAGGTACTGGGCCTGGATCTTGATGTCCGAGGCGGTGCCACCGATGCCGGCGGAGCCCTGGTGCATCAGGATGTCGGTGTTCGGGAGCGCGAAGCGCTTGCCCGGCGTACCGCCGGTGAGCAGGAACTGGCCCATGGAGGCCGCCATGCCCATACCGATGGTGACCACGTCATTCGGGATGTACTGCATGGTGTCGTAGACCGCCATGCCGGCCGTCACCGAGCCACCGGGGCTGTTGATGTACAGGTAGATGTCCTTCTCCGGCTCGGCGGCCAGGAGCAGGAGCTGCGCAGTGATCTTGTTGGCGATGTCATCGTCGACCTGCTGGCCGAGGAAGATGATGCGCTCGCCGAGCAGCCGGTTGTAGACATGGTCGCCGAGGCCGCCACCGATGGACGGCTCACCCGCGGCGTAAGGCTTCAGATTCGTCACGTATCCACCTGCTCGTCTCCGACGGCCATGTGCCGTCTCAGCGTCTCGTTCTGGGGCGCGGACCTGCCGTGCGGACGATGTCCACCGGCGTCGGGTACTCCCGTGCCCTCGTATTCATGGACCCTAACGCGCAGCTACGACAACGCCATCCCGCTTCCCGAACTGTTCGCTCGGAGCGCAAGGTCAGAGGCCCCTCACGGAGGGTCCCGGAGAGGGTCTCGGGAGGGTCTCCCGGAGCGCGTCCCACGGGAAGGCCGAAGGGCCCGGACGCGATGGCGTACGGGCCCTCCGGGCCGTGCTCTGGTGCTGCTCAGTGGGGGTGACCCCGGGTGTTACTTGGCTTCGTCGGCCGCGATCTCGCCGTCGGCCTCGACGACGTTCTCGACGGTCTCGGCAGCCTGCTCGACCGCGTTCTCGTCGTCCTCGTCGTCGGAGAGGTCCACGACCTCACCGTTGGTGTCGGTGACCTTGGCGGCCTCGACGACGGCCGCGAGGGCCTTGCCGCGGGCGACCTCGCCGACGAGCATCGGCACCTGGCCACCCTCGACGACGGCCTGGGCGAACTGGTCGGGGGACATGCCGGAGGAGGCGGCGCGACGCATGAGGTGCTCGGTGAGCTCCTCCTGGTTCACGTTCAGCTTCTCCTTGTTGACCAGCTCGTCGAGGACGAACTGGGTCTTGATGCCCTTGATCGCCTGCTCGGCGGTCTCGGCGTCGAACTCCTCGACCGTCTTGCCCTGGATCTCCAGGTACTTCTCGATGGTGAGGCCCATCTGGCCGAGCTGGTGGTGCTCGAGGTTGTGCTTGCGGGTCTGGACCTCGTCCGCGAGGAGCTTCTCGGGGATCGGGACCTCGACGAGCTCCAGCAGCTTCTCCAGGACGCGCTCCTGGGCCTGCGTGGCCTGGTCGTACTGCTTCATGTTCTCGAGGCGCTTGCGGCTGTCGGCCTTCAGCTCCTCGATGGTGTCGAACTCGCTGGCCAGGCCGGCGAACTCGTCGTCCAGCTCCGGCAGCTCACGGGCCTGGACCTTGGTGACCTTGACGGTGACCTCGGCGTCCTTGCCCTCGGCGGAGCCGCCCTTCAGCTGGGAGGTGAAGGTGGCCTCGCCACCGGCCTCCAGGCCCTTGACGGCCTCGTCGATGCCTTCGAGAAGCTCGCCCGAGCCGATGGTGTAGGAGACGTCCTGGGCGACACCGTCCTCCAGCACCTCGCCGTCGACCTTGGCCTCGAGGTCGATGGTGACGACGTCGCCGTCCTCCGCCGCGCGCTCGACGTCCTTGGTGGTCGCGAAACGGCCGCGCAGCTGCTCGACCGACTTCTCGACGTCCTCGTCCGAGACCTCGACGGCGTCCACGGTGACCTCGATGCCGGAGTAGTCCGGGATCTCGATCGCGGGACGGATGTCGACCTCGGCGGTGAAGGCCAGCAGCTCGCCGTCCTTCAGCTCCGTGATGTCGACATCGGGCTGGCCCAGCGGGTTCAGGTCGGCCTCGTTGACGGCCTCGGTGTAGAACTTCGGGAGGGCGTCGTTGACGGCCTCCTCCAGCACCGCACCGCGGCCGAAGCGCTGGTCGATGACGCGGGCCGGGATCTTGCCCTTGCGGAAGCCCTTCACCGTGACCTGCTGGTTGATCTTCTTGTAGGCCGCGTCGAGGCTGTCCTTGAGCTCCTCGAAGGGCACCTCAACAGTGAGCCGAACCCGAGTCGGGTTCAGGGTCTCCACGGCGCTCTTCACGGTTCGGTCTCCTTGTGGCTGACTGCTGGGGGTCTCTGCTCATCGCCGCGGTCTAGCGGTTCTCAGCGGATCGGGCCCGGTACATCAGACACACGGGCACGCAGCTTGCATAGTAGCCGCAAGCGGCAATCAGCCCACAACGCGATCATCGACGCGGTCTCGCAGAGGGGGATCGCGCGATCCTCCTGCTGGTCGGGGTGGCCGGATTCGAACCGACGACCTTCCGCTCCCAAAGCGGACGCGCTACCAAGCTGCGCCACACCCCGTCGGTGCGACACGTAGGGTACATGCCCGAAGACCCTCCGCCGTGCGGAGTTTCGGCGAATGGCCCGCCCGGGACCCGCCGCGGCCACACGCGGGCGCGAAATGCTGTGTGCGATCCCCCGCCGGGACCCGCTAGGATGCTGTTCGTGCCGCGGTCCCCGGACCTGCGTCGCACGTACTGCGGGTGTAGCTCAATGGTAGAGCACTAGTCTTCCAAACTAGCTACGCGGGTTCGATTCCCGTCACCCGCTCAGAGACGCAAAGGGCCAGGTCAGAGGATGTTTCCTCGACCTGGCCCTTCGTCGTTCCCGGGGCTGCGATCAGCTCCGCGTGCCCCCTGCGTGCCCCTTCCGGTGTGGATCTTTCTTCGTGCCCTTGGCGGCTTCCTTCCGACCCTTCGTGACGAGCCCGCTCAGCGCGTCGGCGATCAGGCGGTCCCGGTCGGCACTGGCGTGCTGATAGATGAGCGCGGCGCGGGCGGTGCTGTGGCCCATGCGCGTCATCAACTCTCGGGTGCTTGCGCCCGTTGACGCGGCGAGCGTGTTGCCCGTGGGCCGGAGATCGTGGAAGTGCAGCCCTTTCACTCCCGCTTCCCGACACGCCTTGTGCCAGAGCCGGTTGAAGTGATTCCGGAGTGGGATGGCCCCTTTGGCCCCGACGAAGACACACCCATCGGCGCCGGCCTCCGCGTACCGCTTCGGGTGCTCGTGGAGATCCGCGAGGATCACGCCGGGGATGGAGACCGTCCTCTTGCCCGCGGCACTCTTCGGCGCCTTGATCTCCCGCTGTCCGTTGCTCAGTTCGGCGACAGCCCGCCGGACACGCACGGTGCGGTGCTCCAGGTCTATGTCCCGCCGGTGGAGCCCAATCAGCTCGCCCCAGCGCAGACCAAGAAATCCAGCCATCAGCACGAGCGCTCGATAGCGCGGCTGGACCGCTTCGGCTAGCGCGTAGACCTCCTTGACCGTGGCAGTCGGCCGCTCCGGGGTGTGCACGGTGCTGGCGCCCTTGACCTGGCAGGGGTTCCGCCGGATCAACTCGTCGGAGACGGCCGTTCCCAGGATGGCGCGGAGCAGGGCGTAAGCCTTGGCCACGGTGGTGGGGCCGGTGCCGGCGGCGAGCTTGTCGGCACGCCAGCTCCGTACGAGGGGCGGCGAGATCTCCCCAAGGTTGACGGCTCCGAGGACGGGCTCCAGGTGGTGCTTGAAGAGCGAAGAGTAGAGCTGTCTGGTGGTGCTGGTCAGCTCGCGCTCTTTGATCCAGGCGACGGCGTACGGGCCGAAGGCGACCTTCCCAGCGTCGGGATCGCGCCAGTCGCCGCGCCGCATCTCGGTCTGCTTGTCGGCGAGCCAGTCGTCCGCGTCTTTCTTGGTACGGAAGGTCTCGGGCGCGGGACGGAGCTGTCCATCCGGGCCGAGGTACCTAGCCTGATACCGACCGGAGGGCAGCTTGCGGACCCGGCCGAACGGGCGGCGCTTCCCGGCCATCAGGCAGCCACCCCCAGACGGCTGCGACGTGGCTCGACGGTGTGGGCGTCGATGTAGGCCCGGACTGCGCTCTCAGGGATACGGACGTGCCGTCCCACCTTCACGTAGGTGATCCGCCGTTCCTCGATGAGCCGCCGGGGGAACCGCACGGTGGTGCCGAGCAGTTCGGCGACCTGGACGACGCTGAGGTAGCGCTCATTCATGCTGCTCTCCTTGCAGGGCTTCGCGGGCGGTCTGGCGGTTGACCTGGATGTCCCGGGCGATGGTGGCGGCGAGCACCGACTCCCCCGGCCTGTGTCCGTGTCCGGCGTACTGCCATGAGGCGAGGACGAGCACGGTGTCCGGCTCGACGTCTTCCAGGCCGCGGGCTTCCCGGTCCTGCGCGGCGCGGTAGTCAGCGCGGGTCCGACGGAGGGCGCCGAGGGTGGTGGAGTACTGCCTCGACTTGGTGGAGAAGTGGCCGCGGAAGCCGAGCATGTGCGACCAGGCGGCGAGGCGACGGTCCGGGTAGAGCGCGTCGAGGTCGAGGCAGGCGCCGATCAGGCGGGCGGTGTGCTCAGGCACGTCGAGGAGGACGAGGGCCTCGCGGTTGCCAATCCGGCGGTCGAGGGTGGTGTTCTCGGCAGCCTTGGTCGCGTACTTGGCCACGTACGAGGCGACCGCCTGTTCGGTGATGTCGGAGCCGTCTCCGAAGGCCTTGATCGGGCGTACGTCGAGCTGGGTTCCCCACCTGAAGGTGCGGGCGGGTTGGTCAGCAGCCTCTGGGACGGTGATCGAGGTGTACGCGTGGGCTACGGCGGCCCGGATCGAGCGGTCGAGGAGCTCCGTGGTGGCCCAGGCCGGCGGAGAGGTGAGCGGGCCTGCGGGTCCGTCAATCCGGATCACGGCGTGGAAGTGGATGGCGCCACGCTTCTGGAACTCGGCGACCTTGCCGTAGGAGATCCGGGCTTCCTCCTTCAGCTCGCGTTGGGTGAGGCCGGCGGAGGCGGCGATCTCGCGGCGCAGGCGGGTAGTGAAGCGTTGCCAGAGCTGTCCCGCGTGGTTGTTGAAGAGGGAGAGCTGCAGCACAACTAATGCGCCCGCGCCCACTGTCCCAGGCGCCGGCGCACCCAACCTCTGACGCAAGCCCCAGCGGAGCACACCAAGCCGCCAGGGAACAGCATGTGGTTACCAAGGTCCGAAACCGTCAGCCGCTCAAAGACATGCCTCCGGCAGGGGCACTCAGGCTCCGGGATGACCTCGCCCAGCCGTGAAGGTGCGGTCCGGTTTGTGGAGGGGGGGGAAGCTGTCATCCCGTCTGCCGTCGACCCAGGCAAGCCATAGCAGACCAGGCTTCTGGGGCCCAGGTCGTTCGTCCAGCAGGGCGCTCCACCTGGGCCCCAGAAGCCTGCCCCGCTATCACTCCGTGTGGGTCGACGGCAGACGGGATGACAGCAAGTCGGACCGTATGGCTGGCGCCAAGCGCACTCCGCAGCTCCGAAATCAACTCAGAGGCGAACACTTCGGCACATCAGTTCGAGGAAGGCGTCCTGGAACTGTGGCCGCTTCTCGCGGCTCACTCGTCGAGCGATGCAGGCGCTACATAGTTGGCCCGAGGACGATCCTCGTTCCCATGTTCGTCGACTTCGAAAACAACATGCACCCCGACGGGGTTAATCGGATCCCATTTCACATCATGGCCATCTTGCACAACCGATCCCGGAAAGAATACGTCGCTCGGGTAGTCCGGGTGCGAAATGAAGCCATAGGTTCCACGCCAGGCCTTTACGATCCCTTGCGGAGACCCCTGAGTAGCACCGTCTGGTCGGGGCCTGGCCACATGCACAAGACTCTCACAGAGGTTAGCAACCTCCTGACTGATCCCCGTCAATCGATAAAGTCGACCAACCCTCCCGGGAAAGTGGCGCCACGCCGCACAGCGCTCAAAAAGCACAGAATGCCGCTTGACACCCTTCAAGAGCCGAAGGGCATCACCTTCGAAAATCGGAGGAAAGGTCCCGAGTTCACCAACCGCGCGCAGGAATGCGTTTGCGCTTTCCAGAATCATCTCGGCAAGTCGCTGATCCCACGCCCCCGAATCCAGCTCTTTGATACCTTGCGAAAACCCTGCAGATGCCTTGTGTGCAGATTCAATCGGTCGCCGATCATCCTCGAGCAGTGATTCAGACCACCGACGCCAAGAATCGACCAGACTGGTAATAATGATCAGGCGCAGCCTTCCCCGGCCAGTCATGTTGTCAAGCGCCCACTCCAGGTGGATCTGAGACTCTTCATAGTTTCGCGCCCACAGGTTGATTTTACCCAGAAGCTGTGCAGTGTCAGCAGTCTGCAGGTAGTCGTGGGCAGCAGCGGCTAGGGGAAGGGCTGCATCTACGTCGTGACCACGACCGCCGAGATGGCCAGCGAAGTAATACGAGATAATAGCCCGGCCGGCCTCGTCGGCCTTCCTCAGGGCAGATCGATAAAGCGAGGTGGCCTGATCGATTTGATCATTTTGGGAGAGGATGAAAGCTTCAACGCGATCCACCTCCCAAAACTCTGGATTCAATGCCCGCGCCCGATCCAGGTAACTTTGAGCACGGTCGATTGACACACGTGATTGCGCCAGCGCAAGCCTGAGTAGATGCGCTGTGGGCTCATCGTGCGAGGACCGCACCCGGACGGCGCCGGGAGAGAATTGACGCTTACTCGCTTCGGCGCGGCGCTGCTCCTCCGAGCGCTTAAATTCCTGCTCCCGCAACAAGGTTCTGCTTATGTCAGCCTTCGGCGGCGGCGAGACCCTGCGCAAGAAATGTTGTGCAGCCTCCGTAATCTGAACCCGCGAGACCAGCTGATCCTCAGGGTCGGGCTTTTGACTCACAAGGGAGCCTGCGCTGAGCTCCTTGACCGCTAGATTTAGGTCATCAATCGGCGAATCTGTTAGGACCGCCAACTCATCGAACGTCGAGGATCGGTCGAGAGCAAAAAGGACGGAGAGGATTGCTTTCGGCGTTTCACTCAGAGCGTCAAATACCGACCTCACACAGAAATCGATTAGTTCGTCCTGGCCAGACAAGGTGGGGTGCGGCTCTCGCCCCGATTCAACAGAAAGGACATACCATCGAATAGCAAGGGGGCTAAACCGAAGTCGAGTTATGATCTCCTCGACAGTCTCCGGCTTCAGGGAGGCCAGAAATCCTGCCCTTCCACCTCGGACTCTAGCAAAGGACCTGAAGAGTGTTTGAGCGTCCTTCTTCTCAAGCGGAGGGAGGGGAATCCGACGCTCAATCTGACCTACGCCAATCCTGCTCGTCATAAGATAAGTCACGTTATCAGGGAGCGTTTCATAGAGCGTTACAATCTCACTACCACTAACCGTTTCCAGGTTATCGATGATGAGCAACGTCTCGATTCCTTCAAGGGCTTCCGCGAGCTCTTGCGCCCCACCTTTGAAATCGTCGGCAAGCACCTTCCCCAAAGTGTGGGTGGCTCCAGTGATATCGCGTACAGCCCCGGCAATCGCCACCACGCCGTTGGCCGTCAATCGCTCCGTCTTAAGGGAAGTCCACAGGATACACTCATAGGGAGAATCTGGATTATCCAGCAACGAATAAGCCACATCAGAGGCCAATGCCGTCTTCCCGATTCCGCCTTCACCCGTGATGGTGATCATCGGCTCTCGCCGGCGTAGCAGGTGTTTGACAATATCGCCACACGCCTGCGACCTACCGATAAGACCGGTATCGTCATAGTCGAACGGTGGAAGATTATGGAGAACGCGATCCGAGTACCGTCGGTTTGAGCCGTTGAAGGCGGGCTCCCAGCCCGGCTCTGCGCCCAATCTATCCAGCGTATCGCGCATCGTGGGCCAGAATCGGCTTTTGAACTCCCAGCAGACGCTTACAGCCTTTTCGGCATCCCCAGCCTGAAGGGGGCGTCCGTGCATGACGCGATTGCGAATCGGGACGAGCGTGTCCATCCTGGGCGTACCATGACGCAATTCTCTTGCAAGTTCCACAGGTAGCGCTTCACGGTGCCGATTAAGGATGTCGTACGCCTCACGCATATCCAAGTACTCGACAATCGAAAGATCGTCATCACTCGCATCCACGCGGCGGCGATCCTCTGCGCGATCGTAGCTATCACCCAGAGCCTCGACCTCGCTCATGTGATCAAGGATGAATCGCAAGATCGTCCGACGTACATCAGATTCGAACGAGTCCACTAGTACGTAGAGTCGTGCTCGTGTCATGCGAGTGTGAAGCAAGCTGCCCCCTCCAGAACCTGGCAGCTTCAGCGTAGGTGAAGGGAGGTGCCGTGTCTGGAAAACCGTGCAGGTGCGCACAGACCTTCGAGTGTCTTAGGCAGGGCCGCACGGCGCTGCATGCATCTGAGCCGCTCTAGCGCATGAGGTGCACCGGGCCTCCGGAGCCGTTGCCAGTCGCTTCCGCACCTGAGCGGCGAAGCCCTCAGAGCCTTTCTGGGGGCTTCGCCGCTCAGGTGCGGTGATGCAAACCGCGGCCTGCCGGCGTGTGCAGGACTTCACCATGTTCTCTGGGGCTGGAAGGGACTGGTCACGGTAGGCGGTGGCCGCGGCTGGTTGCTACGCGGACCACGTCCCTCAAGGCGCTGGTTAGGTCCGTTGCCAAACAGCGGAGTTCGTCCGGGGCTGCATGCTCGTCCGATAGGACTTCGAGGGCGCGGTCCAGGAGTTCCGAGCCCAAGCCGAGTTGCGCCGCTTCGGTGTTGTCGGCGAGGCGGGACAGGTGGCCGGCGTTGTCGTCAGCGCTCAGGAAGCAGGGTTTGCCGTCGGGGCCCGACCACGGCAGGAGTCGCAGTTCGTTGTGGGGTGTCATTGTTCCGCCCTCCTGGCTTCGGCCGTGTGGTGCTTGGTGAAGACAGCGTCGACGCGGTCGCCGGGAAGTGCCAGAAGGGCCGCCTCGACTACGCGGCCGGTGGTGTCGGTTGCCACGCGTGTGATCGACAGGATGGCCAGGGTCGGGCTGATGCGAAGGGTTGTCGCTTCGGATGGAGTTGGGAGGCGGGTGCTTACTGTTTCCCGGACCACGGACAGTGGTGGGCGCTGGTCTGGCACTCGTGCCGTTAGCAGTCCTTCCTGGACGCTGGCCGGCGCCAGGTCTCGGGGGACGTAGATGCGGGCCAGGCTGTGCGGTGTCTTCCCCTCGTGACTGAGGCAGAGGAACTCCGTCAGGGGACTGCGGGGCGAGACCTTGAGGAGGGCGGTCAGATGGCCGTGCGCTCGGAGGTTGGTGGCGCGGACCGTGGTGTGGAGCGCCTCCTCGGCCGGGGCCGGTGCGCTCGGCGTGTGTCCGCCGCCGATGTACGTGGCCCTGCGGAGTGGGTGGCGAACGAAGTTGGCGCTGCCGTGGATCTTCTCTACTAGGCCTTCGGCCTGGAGGAGGGCAAGGGCGTTCCGGAGGGTGGGTGTGCTGACTGCGTAGTGGGCGGCCAGGCGGGCTTCGGAGGGGAGGCGTTCGCCGGCCTTCAAGCGACCCTTCGAGATCTGGTTCCGGAGGTCGTCTGCGATGGCGTGGCGGCGGGACGGTGGGGGTTGGGTCACCAGTTCCTCCGCATCCGGAGGGCGATGAAGCGGGTTCGGGTGTGCATGGTCAGGAGTTCGCCCGACTCGAAGCAGAGTCGCTTCGCCCTGGCGGGGAGTTGGATCAGGTCGATGACGCGGCACGGTTGGCCACCGATCTGGATTACGTCGCCGCGTTGGACGGTGGTCGAGGTGATCTCGACGTTTGTGGCGAGGGCGCCGCTTGGGGTCCATCCGCTCACTGGGTCACCTGCCGCGGTTCGGGCCGGTCGTTTGGGGTGTGGCAGGGGCAGTCGCAAGCCTCGTAGATCACGGGGACGCCTACCGGAGCCGTGGCGGGGGACGACTGCGCGCATTCGTGGTGGGTGCCGATCGTGCACGAGCTCGACCGGTAGGGGGTGGGGTCCGTGGCGGGCGGTAATGCCGGCCGGAGGGGGCGCCCACTGGTGCGGGCGGTTGTGGGGACCATACGGTTCAACATGCTGATCAGCTCCTACTGCTGTCGGCCAGGTCCCCGGACGTCGCCCGTCGTGGGGACCGCTTTGCGTACGGCGGCCCATAGCGCGCGGCCGGTCAAGCTGCTGGCTAGGAGCCCGAATCTGTCGGCCTCCGCCACCACTTCCAGGACCGCCCGCCATGCGGAGGCGGGCAGCGGCTGTTGATTCCGAAACGGGCACCGAGGGCCTCCGTCGCCGAGTGAGCACGTTGAGTGAAGCTAGTTAACTAAATTAGAGCTAGTGGACTAGATTTTCTACATGCCTGAGCAGCCGCCTTATCTCCGTATCGCCGACGTACTGCGGCAGCGGATCGCGGAGCATGACTGGAACGTTGGGGACCGGCTCCCCTCGCGGACGCAGATCGCCGAGGAGTGTGGCGTTGGCGAGAACGTCGTTCGTCGGGCGCAGGAGCTCTTGATCTCCCAGGGAGTGCTGGAGGGGCGCGCGGGCTCGGGTACGTATGTCGCGGAGCCGCGGCAGCGCGTGCGGGTCGTTCGGTCGTCGGCTCGTGAGCAGCCGGGTGGGTCTCCGTTCCGTGCGGACATGCAGGCCTTGGGTAGGCAGGGGAACTGGGAGAGTCGGACCGAGGCGAAGGTTCCCGCGCCGGTCGAGATCGCCGCGCGTCTCGGGATCCCGGGTGGGGAGCTGTGCGTGCGCACCGTGTACGAGTTCCTTGCCGATGGCAGGCCTGTGCAACTGTCGACGAGTTGGGAGCCGTACGCGCTCACCGCCGGCACGCTCGTTGTCCTGCCCGAGGGTGGGCCGCACGCCGGCGTTGGTGTTGTGAACCGGATGGCCGTCATTGGGATCACGGTCAGCCACGCCGTGGAGCAGCCGGAGCCGCGGCAGGCGACCGCCGAGGAGGCGTCGCTTCTCGGGATCCAGAAGGCTGCACTGGTGACTCACATCCGGCGGACGTACTACAGCGACCTAGGGCAGCCCGTGGAGACCGCGGACATCGTCATCCCTGCCGCACTGTGCGAGATCGTCTACAAGATCCCTGTCGGTCGCTAGCCCGACCCAGCACCATCCCGAGCACCTGGCGAGCACGAGAGAGGGCAACCCGCTGTGGACGCGGAGCGAAAGGCCCGGATAGCCGACCTGGTCGTGACGGCGCAGCCAGTCTGGGAGGAGAGCCGCGACGGTGGGGTTCTACAGGTTTTCCTGAAGGAGATCGGCTGTCACGGCGTGGACGCGGTCATGGTGACCAGTCAGGTGGTCGGGTGCAGCCTCGGCGAGGCTAAGACGATGTTCATCACCGCCGCCTGCCGGGCCGCCGAGCTCGCCTTCCACAATGCGTTCATGGAAGGCTTTGAGCGGTCTCAGGGCGACCTCTAGCCCCGCCGGTCGGCGTCCTGCCCGTCGGGCCACCAGGCACCCGTTCAGGCCGCCAGCCACGCTGCTGGCTTCCGTGAGGAACAGTGCCCTGACGACCCAGCGGAGAGTGGCAAACCTTAGATCTCCGGGCTACTCGCGCCTTAGGGTCCGGCTGGGAGGCCAAATGGCAGGCAAGAACGACTGGTGGAACCACCCACGTTGGATCCTGGTGCTCTTGACACCGGTGCTGATCTTCGTGATCAGAGAGGAAGACCCGGTCATGCGTGGCTTCCTGGCCGTCGCAATCCTCATGTGGGCGGCTCGCTACGGCCGCGAGTCGGTGAAGTGGCAGGCAAACAGAAGCCAGGCGCAGCCGGCACCACAGCCGCAGCCGCCGCGGTCCGAGAGGGATCTGTAGCGGAGCGGCCCTCGTGCCAGGCTTCGGAGCCGTGTCTCCTGCGTGTCTGATGGCGGAGCGATGCGCGGGGAGTCGCGGGGAATGACGGTGTGGGTGCTGGGGAGCTGCTGGTCAGCGTCTTGGCCGGTCGGGGCAGGGGTGGGTACGCGATCTTCCAAACTAGCTACGCGGGTTCGATTCCCGTCACCCGCTCAGAGACACAAAGGGCCAGGTCAGAGGACATTTCCTCGACCTGGCCCTTCGTCGTTCCCGGGGGGCGCGGCGCGGGCGGCGCTGTGGCCGTCCTCGTCGTCAACTCCCGTGTGCCGGCAGTCGTCGACGCGGCGAGCGTGTTGCCCGCCCGCGCCGCCCCGGGGGGCTTGGACCCTGACGGCATGATGTCCTCCGTGCCGAACAGCGCAGACCTGCATCCTGACCGGATACCGGGATACGACGGCGGACCCCTCACACACGGGGTGGGGTTCCTGGAGGAGCCCCTGTTCTGGCTTGGGCACCTCTGCTCCGTCCATTCCGAGGAAGCCGCGGAACTGCTCTTCGGCGCCGATTACGACGCGGCGGGCGAGTTCCAGCGGCAGTTGTGGGAGCAGGCCAAGTGGCCGGCGTTCACCATCCCCCTTGCCGGTGATCACCGTCTCCACGTCGTCTATCGCACCCTCACGGGCGAGGCCGGCACCGACTACCTGCTCCACCACCCCGACTGGGAGAAGGCCGAGCACCTCGCCCAGGACGACGGGCATTTCATGGGGCCGGGCCTGTCCTGGCCCGAGCTGGTGGCCGCCGCGGACAACGCACTGCCCGGCGGGAGCACCACCGACCCGGACGCTCGGCTGCTCCTCCTGCTTCCCGCGCTGGGGGACGACGAGCTACCCGACGATGCGGTGGGCCGCCTGGCGGCCGCGCTGCGTGCCTGTACGGGCGTGGAGGATCCCGAGGCCCTCGGAACCGTTCTCCTGGACGGTCAGGGGGCAACGGGCCCCGCATGCTGGACGACAGACGGCCGCGGTTGTGCCGTCAACGACGGCGCTTACTCCTTCCGCAACCCCGCCAACCACTTTGCGCTGCCGGCCGATCGACTGTCACGGGTGGCCGCCGCGCTCGCCCCTTGATCCGTGTACGCCCTGGCGGGACTCTCTCCAGACGGCTCAGGGCCAGGTCAGAGGGTGTTGCCTCGGATCTGGCCCTGGTGTGTCTACCGGGAGACGCCGGTCAGAGTTTGATGCCTGCGATGGTGTCCGCGAGGGAGTTCAGGAAGCGGTTCACGTCCGGGGCGATGGAGCTGGACGCGAGGAAGAAGCCGAAGAGGACCGCGACGATCGCGGGGCCGGCCTTGAGGTGGCCTCCGCGGACGAGCACCACGAGGATGATCGCCAACAGGACTACCACTGACAGCGAAATGGCCACTTCTGATCACACCTTCGGTCGTCCCCTGGTCGGCCCGGGGCGCGGCCGTGCGCACCCCCACATGGTCCATCCTCCCACCAACACGCCCCGGCTATCCGTCTCGTGACGAAGAGACGGTGACGCTTTTGCGTCAGGGGGTGGTGAGGCCGAGGAGGGAGCGGACGTATGCGTACTTTCCGGACAGCCTGTCGCGGGTGGCGGCGTCGAGGACCGCGAGGCGGGCGGGGTCCGCGTTGTGGGCCAGGTCGGCTTCCTTGACCAGGAGGGCGCCCGGGGTGGCGAGGATGCGGGCCGTGTACGCCTCGACCGGTTCGCCGGGGCGTTTGGTGACGGCCAGGACCATGTCCTTGACGGGCTGCGGGAGTTCGGCCGATTCCAGCCAGGCCGGGGTGAGGGCCTCGTCCTCGATCGCGTCGTGGAGCCAGGCCGCAGCCTGCTGTTCGGCGGTGCCGCCGCGGGCGCGGACGCCCTCGGCGACGGCGGCGAGGTGTTCCGCGTACGGCCGGCCGGCCTTGTCGGTCTGGCCCTCGTGCGCGGTGCGGGCGAGGGCCTCGACCTCGATGAGGGTGAGTGGGCCGTGCATCATCCGAGCTCCTTCGCCGCCGTGTGGAGGGCCTGCGCGATCCGGCGTACGTCTGCTTGTGTGGTGCGCCAGTTGGAGAACGCCGCGCGCAGGGCGGGGGTTCCCGCGTAGGTCGTGGGGGTGACGAACACCTCGGGGCCCGCCGCTTCGCGCAGGGCCGTGAGGCGGTCCGGGGTGGGGGCTTCGGCGAGGGTGAAGCAGACGACGTTCAGGCGGACGGGCGCGAGGACCGTGAAGTACGGGTCCTGGGTGAGGAATTCTCCGAGGGAGAGGGCGCAGGCGATGTCCCGTTCCACGATCTCGCGGTGGCCCTCGCGGCCGTAGGCGCGCAGCGTGAACCAGGCGGCGAGGGCGCGCAGCCGGTGGGAGTTCTCCGGGGTGAGGTGCACCAGGTCGGGGTCCTCGGACAGGGGGCCGAGGTAGGTGGCGGCGTTCTGGAAGACGCGGGCCTGGAGGTCGCGGCGGCGGGTGAACTGGACGGCGCTGTCGTAGGGGACGTTGAGCCACTTGTGCAGGTCGACGCAGATCGAGTCCGAGGCGTCGAGGCCGGCGGCGAGGTGGGCGTGGGCCGGAGAGAGCGCGGCGAACGCGCCGAAGGCGGCGTCCGTGTGCAGCCAGAAGTCGTGGCGTTCGCGGAGTGCGGCGATGGCGCGGAGGTCGTCGAAGTCCACGGTGTTGACGGTGCCGGCGTTGGCGACGACCACGGCGGGCCGGCCGGGCGCGTCCGCGAGGGCGCGGTCCAGGGCGGCCGGGTCGACGGCCTCACGGCCGGGCAGGGTCGGTACGGGGACCAGGGCGGCGCGGCCGAGTCCGAGGACGGAGAGGGCCTTGGCGATGGAGGAGTGCGGGGCGCCCGAGAGGACGCGGACCGGGCCGAGCGCGGCCGCGCCGTCCTCGGCCGGGGAGACGCCGAGGCGTTCACCGAGCCATTCGCGGGCGATGGCCAGGCCGGTGGTGTTGGACATGGTGGCGCCGCTGACGAAGGTGCCGGTGTGGGCGGCGGAGAGGTGGAAGAGCTCGCGGAGCCAGGTGATGGTTTCGCGTTCGAGGTCCTGGCCGCCGCCGTCCAGGGAGGAGTTGGAGTTCTGGTCGTGGGCCGCGGTGAGCCAATCGCCCGCGAGGGCGGCGGGGGTGGCTCCACCGGTGACGAAGCCGAGGTAGCGGGGGCCGGTGGAGGCCGACAGGCGCGGTGCCCAGCGCTCCGCGAAGGCCGCGAGGGCGGCCTCGGTGCCGGTGCCGTGTTCGGGGAGCGGCGGGGTCGGCGGTGCCGCTGCCGCTCCTGGTACGACGGGGCGCGCGTCCACTGCTGCGAGGGTCGCGGCGGCGGCGTCGCGGGTGGCGTCGAGGAGTTCGGGGAGGCGGGCCAGGTCGGTGGCGAGTGTGCGGTCCATGGGGGCACGGTAGGGGCCGCCGGGCCCCGGCGGACCGGCCAATCGGGGGTGAGTGGCCCGGGGGGGTGGCCCTGGGGTGGGTGGCCCTGGGGTGGGTGGCCCTGGGGTGGGTGGCCCTGGGGTGGGTGGCCCCGCCCTTCCACCGTTCCCTGGGGCTCCGCCCCAGACCCCGCGCCTCGAACGCCGGCGAGGCTGGGTTCGGCCGATGTTGGCGGCGGCGCGCCCCGAGGCGGATTCTGCGCGCGCTGGTCGGCGTGCGGCACGTCAGGTTCGGCCGGGGCGCAGGGTTCGGCGGGCCGGGAGGGTCGTGGCGGCCAGGGTCAGGGTGATGGCGGCTGCTGCGAAGGAGGCGTAGACGAGGGGCGGGATGTACGGGGCCGAGCCCGTCATCGCCTTCGTCAGGGGGGTCAGGGTGGCCAGGGCTATCGCCGAGCCGAGGGCGATGCCCGTGCCGCTGACCAGGAGGGCTTCCCAGCACAGCATCCGCAGGATCTGGCGGCGGGTGGAGCCGATCAGGTGGAGGAGCTGCAGTTCGCGGCGGCGGTCCAGGACCGTCATGACCAGGGTGTTGGCGGCGGCGACGGCCGCGAAGCCGCCGAGGACGGCCGCCATGGTGGTGTTGGCCCAGGCGTTGAGCTGCCGGTCCGCGCTCTGCTCGGAGGTCCAGGCCGCGGGCGACAGCACGGGGCCGAGGCCTTCGGGGACCGGGCCGCTGAACAGGAGTTCCGTGGGGCGGCCGGCTGTGGTGTGGCCGGCCAGGTCGGTGGCGGGGAGGGTGACCTCGCCGAGGCCGAGGCCGCGGGTGTAGACGGCCACGATCTCGGGGGCGGCACGGGTGCCGTCGGGCAGGCGCAGGTCGATGCGGTCGCCGGTCCCGGTGTGGGTGGCTTCGGCGAGGGTGCGGTCGACGGCGACCGTGCCGGGGGCGAGGCGCGCGAGGTCCCCCGTACGGACTCCCAGGTCTTGGACCTTGGTGAGGTCCCCGGTGACGCCCTGCGCGGAGGCGGTGTGGAAGGTCCGGTCGCCGCCGGAGCCGACGACGGTGAGGACGGAGGTACGGGTGAGGGCGACGGCCCCGGCCGCGACGGCCCGGTCGATGGCCGCCCCGTCGACCGCCGGGCGGTCCGTGCCGCTGTGGGGATCCGTCCCGCCGAGGGGCACGACGTGGTCGGCGAGCAGTCCGGCCTCCTGCTGCTGCCGGACGGCCCGGTCCTCGCTGGTGTGGAGGAAGACCAGGGTGGAGGAGAAGGCCATGGCGAGCACGATCGGGGTGATGGCGGAGGCGAGACGGCGGGCCTGGGTACGGGAGTTGGCGGCGGCCAGCTCGCCGGGTGCGCCGGCCGCGCGCAGCGGGAGGCCGAGGAGGGCTGCGCAGGCGCGGGCGATCAGCGGGCCGAGCAGGGCGACGGCGAGCATGAAGAGCATGACGACGCCGAGTGCGGCGTTGGCGGCGTCCGGGCCGCTGCTGGTGGCGGCCAGGGTCGCGCAGGCCGTGCCGCCGGCCAGGGCGGCGAGGCCGAGCGGGGTGCGGATCCACCCGGGCCGCAGCCTTTCCACGGCGGCCGCGGCGAGGGCCTGGCCGGGGCGGATGCGGGCGGGGCGGCGGGATGCGGCCCAGCCGGCGATCAGGGCGGCGGCCAGTGCCAGGCCGACCGCGCTGACCAGGGGGATCCAGGAGACGACGAGGTCGACTTCGGCGGGGACTGCGCCCTTCGCCTTGAGCTGCCCGAACCACCAGGCCGCGAGCGCGATGCCGGGTACGCAGCCCAGCGCGCCCGCGACCGGAGCCACGAGCAGGGCTTCGGTGGCGACCGTGCGGCGGATCTGGCGCGGGGTGGCTCCGACGGCGCGCAGCAGGGCGAACTCGCGGGAGCGCTGCCCGAGGGAGAGGGCGACGGTGCCCGCGGCGGTGAAGACGGCGACGAGCGTGGCGATCCCGCCGAAGGAACCACCGAGGCCGGTCAGCACCTCCTGGGCCCCCGCGAGCCGCCCGTCGAGGGCGCGGGCGTCTCCGGTCAGTACCTGGGCGCCGCCGTCGACGGCGGCACGGGCCCGCGCCGCGTCGGCCCCGAACAGCACGATGGCGTCGAGGGCGTCGGGGTGTCCCGACAGGGTGCGGGCCTCGGTGTCGGCGAACCAGGCTCCGGGCCGGTCGGCGCGCCCGACGACGCGGAACTCGCGGAGCCCGGCGGGGGTGTCGAGCCTGACCCGGTCCGGGCCGTCGGCCCCGCCCAGGACCACTTCGCCCGGGGCGGCCGGGGCGCGGCCCGCGCGGAGCTCCGCAGGGCTGAAGGCGGTGGAGCCCCAGCCGGAGGCGTCGAGCGTGCGGCCCGCTCCGTCCCGTACGGGGAACATCACGTCGGGCACCGCCCGCCCCAGCGGGGCCAGCCGCTCCAGTAGCGCGGCGTCCACCCGCGCCCGGTCCGGGAGCGAGGCGGTGACCTCGTAGGCGCCGTCGCCGCGGCCCATCTGCAGGCGGGCCTGCTGATCGGCGGCGACGACGACGGGGGCTGCGGCGTACCGCGTCGGCGGGGTGCTCGCACGGGCACCGGTCTCCAGCAGGATCCCGCAGGCGGAGACGATGGCGACGGCCAGGAACAGCGCGACGAAGGTGCCGGCGAAGGCGGCGGGCCGGAACCGGAGCACGGCGCGGGCCAGGCCGTTGGAACGGGGCAGGAGCCGCGGCATCAGGCGGCCGCCCCGGCGTAACGGGACGCGGCGGGCGCGGATCCGGGTGCGGGTGTCGGTGCGGACGCCGATGCGGATGCGCGCGCGGTCAGAGCCGTCATGCGGGAGGCGATCGTGGCGGCGGAACTGCGCGGGAGGCGGTCGGCGATGAGGCCGTCGGCGAGGAAGAGCACCTGGTCGGCGTGGGCGGCTGCGGCCGGGTCGTGGGTGACCATGACGACGGTGGCGCCGAGGGTGTCCACGGCGCTGCGGAGCAGGCCGAGCACCTCGGTGGCGGTGGTGGTGTCGAGGGCGCCGGTGGGCTCGTCGGCGAAGACCACGTCGGGCCGGGTGACCAGGGCGCGGGCGATGGCCACGCGCTGCTGCTGGCCGCCGGAGAGTTCGGCGGGGCGGCGTCGGCCCTTGCCCTCCAGGCCGACGCGGGCGAGCAGGTCTGCTGCGCGGGCCCGGCCCTGCGCCGCGGTGCGGCCGCGGCCGCCGGCCAGGCGCATGGGGAGCAGGACGTTCTGCTCGACGGTGAGGGAGGGGAGGAGGTTGAAGGCCTGGAAGACGAAGCCGAGGCGGCTGCGGCGGAGTTCGGTGAGCTCGTTCTCGTTCATGCCGGTGATCTCGGTACCGCCCAGGCGGACGGAGCCCTCGGTGGGGAGGTCCAGGCCGGCGGCGCACTGCAGGAAGGTGGACTTTCCGGAGCCGGAGGGGCCCATCACCGCGGTGAAGCTGCCGCGGGGGAGGCTGAGGTCGATGCCGCGCAGGGCGTGTACGGCGGTGGCGCCGCGGCCGTACTGGCGGCGGACGGAGCGGAGCTCCACCGCGGGGGCGGCCTCTTGGGCCGCCTCGAACTGGCCCGGCTGGCCCGGCTGCCCCGGCTGGCCCAAGTGGCCCGGCTGGCCCGGCTGACCTGGCTGACCCAGGTGCCCCGACTGGCCCAAGTGGCCCGGCTGGCCCGGCTGACCTGGCTGACCCAGGTGCCCCGGCTGGCCCAAGTGGCCCGGCTGGCCCGGGTGGCCCGGCTGACCCAGGTGGCCCGACTGACCCGGGTGGCCCGGCTGGCTCGTGTGCCCTGCGTGGCCCGGCTGCCCGGCCTGCTGCGTCTGCTGCTCGGCCTGCCGCTTGCTGCGCCGGAGCCCCATGATGTGCCGCCTTCCGTGCCGGTCGACCACCCGGTGGTGATCGTGTCTCCGACGCTACGGAGGGTGCGGTGGTCGGGACCATGACGGGAGCTGGCGGACGGGTGGTGGGGGTAACCCGACCATCGGCCCGGGAATCAGGCGGGGCCGGACCGGGGTCTGGGCGGCCGGCGGGCGGGGCCGGGGTCCGGGCGGCCGGCGGGCGGGGCCCGGCCACGGCTTCGGGCGGTGCCCTGCGGGGCTGTCCCCTACCCGCCCTTCCACCGTTCCCAGGGCCGGCCCTGACCCGGTCCTCAAGCGCCGGACGGGCTGGAGGGGGGTGCCGGGCTGCGCCCGGACCCCCTGGGGCTCCGCCCCAGACCCCGGTCCTCAAACGCCGGCCGGGCTGGATTTGGCCGCCCCTGGGGCCCCGCCCCAGACCCCGCGCCCCACACGCCGGCGGGGCTGGATTTCGGCCGGCTCCGGACCGCACGTGTGCGCAGGACCGCTTGCGCAGCACGGCTCGTGCAGCACCCCGAACGCAGCACACCCGTGCTGGGTTGTCGGAGGCAACTCCAGCACCCCGGAGGCCATATCCGGCCTCGCCGGCGTTTGAGGCGCCTGGTCCGGGGGCCGGCCCCCGGCAACGGGGCCGGGGCAGAGCCCCGGGGAACGGGCGAAGGGTGGGTAGGGGACCTCGCCCCGCAGGGCAAGACCACCCGCACCCGCCCACCGGCCCCCGCCCCGGGCGGCAGTGGCGGGCACCCCGACCCGCCACCGCCGGACGGAGTCCGGCGCAGCGCCGCGAAGCCGGTAAGGCCCGCCAGGGCCGCACCGCGCGAGCGGCGCGTCAGAAAGGGGCCGCGTCTAAAAGGAATGGCGGCGGATCAGGAGGAGGGCCCTGTCGTCGTTGACGTCCTTGGCCACCTTTTCGATCAGGTGCCAGGTCGCGCCCTCCCAGCCGGAGGCGACGTAGCGGTCGGCCTCGCCGGTGAGGCGGTCGATGCCCTCGCTGATGTCGCGGTCGGCCGTTTCGACCAGGCCGTCGGTGAAGAGCATCAGGACGTCGCCGGGGCGGAGGTTGCCCCGCGCGGGGGTGAACTCGGCGCCGTCGTAGACGCCGAGGAGCGGGCCCTCACCGGTCATCTCCTGCCAGCGGCCGGTGCCCGCGGAGAGCTGGAGGGCGGGGAGGTGGCCGGCGGAGAGGAGTTCGTAGTCGCCGGTCTCCAGGTCCAGGACGAGGTGGATGGAGGTGGCGAAGCCCTCGTCCCAGTCCTGGCGGAGCAGGTAGCCGTTGGCGGCGGGCAGGAAGCCGTGTGGGGGGAGCGCCCCCAGGAGGCCGCCGAAGGCGCCCGAGAGGAGGAGGGCGCGGGAGCCGGCTTCCATGCCCTTGCCGGAGACGTCGGTGAGGACGATCTCCAGGGTGCGGCCGCCGTTCGTGCGGGCGGCGACGACGAAGTCGCCGGAGAAGGACTGGCCGCCGGCCGGGCGCAGGGCCATCTCCCGGTGCCAGCCGCGCGGCAGGGAGGGCAGCTTGCTCTGGACCCGGATGCGTTCGCGCAGGTCGAAGAGCATGGTGCCGCCGCGCCGCCAGGGCACGCCGACGCGGCTGCGGAACTGGGCGATGACCAGGCCGAAGAAGCCGCAGGCCGCGACGACCAGGACGGTGCCCGGGGTGACTCGGGCCGGGCCCTGGGTGTACGGGCCGAGGACGAGGGCCTCGACGATGAGCGCGGCCGCGGAGGCCCCGTACAGGGCGAGCAGGCTGGCGGGGCGCAGCAGGAGGCCGCCGGCGACGATGGGCAGGACGAGCGCCGCGGGCGAGAACCACACGGGCAGCATCAGCGTGCCGCAGGCGATGGCCGGGATGGTCAGGAGCAGGCCGCCGAAGGCCAGCCAGTCGGAGGCGTCGCCGCGGAAGTAGTCGACGGCGGATTTGCGCAGCGCGGTGCGCGCCCGGTGCCACATCATGCGGGACCGGGCCAGGAGGGACTCCACGTGTGCTCCGGCCATTGCTTCGGGACCCTATCCATCCTGGCTGTGCGCGCACAGGGGTACCCCCTGAGATGGGCCCATCGGCAACCGAAAAGAGATCGCCCCGGGACGGATTGCCCTGATAGGGATGGCCGTATGCCTCTTGAGACGCGCGTATTGCAGCCCGATGAGTGGGATGTCTGGTACGACCAGCTGGAACTGGCTTTCGGCGGAGTGCCCGAATCCCCGGAGGAGCGGGAGCTCTACCGGTCGCTGACGGAGACGGAGCGGTCCCTCGGCGTCTGGGACGGCGGGACCTGCGTGGGCGCGGCGGGGGCGTTCTCCTTCCGGCTCTCGGTGCCGGGCGGGGCGCTCGTGCCCGCCGCCGGGGTCACGATGGTGGGCGTCTCCCCCACGCACCGCAGGCGGGGTGTGCTGACCTCGCTGATGCGGCGCCAATTGGACGAGGTCCGGGCGGGTGGTGAACCGATCGCCGTGCTGACGGCCTCGGATCCGGCGATCTACGGGCGCTTCGGCTACGGCACCGCCGCGTACTCGATGTCCGTGGAGATCGACACGACCCGCGTACGGCTCTCCGTGCCGCCGGGGACCGATGACGTACGGCTGCGGCTGGTCGATCCGCGCAAGGCCCTGGCCGACTGCGAGCGGGTCTACGCGGCGCTGGTCGCGGGCCGTCCCGGGATGCCGGCCCGGCAGCCGGGCTGGGAGCTGCAGGCGCTGCTGGACCCGGAGGCGACGAGGAGCGGCGGGTCGCCGCTGAAGTGCGTGGTCGCCGAGCGGGCGGACGGCGAGGTGGTCGGGTACGCCCGGTACCGGGTCAAGCCCGAGTGGGATCTGACCGGCTCGGACGGCCGGGTGGACGTGGCGGACCTCGACGCGCTCGATCCGGCGGCGTACGCGGCGCTGTGGCGGTACGTGTGCTCCATCGACCTGACCTGGACCGTACGGGCCGTCAAGCGGCCGGCGGACGATGCGCTGCTGCACCTGGTCACCGATGTCCGCCGGACGCAGGTGCGGCTGCGCGACTCGATGCACGTACGGCTGGTGGACCTGCCGGCGGCGCTGGCCGCGCGGGCGTACGGGGCTCCGCTGGACGTGGTGCTGGAGGTCGAGGACGCGTTCTGCCCGTGGAACGCGGGGCGCTGGCGGCTGGCCGTCGGCGCGGACGGGTCCGCGGCCTGTACCCGTACGGAGGACCCGGCCGACCTGGAGCTGGCGGTGCGGGAGCTGGGCGCGGCGTACCTGGGCGGGGTCACTCTGAACACGCTGGCCGCGGCCGGCCTGGTGCGCGAGGTACGGCCGGGCGCGCTGGCCCCTGCTTCCCGCGCCTTCGCGGGAGACGTCGCCCCCTGGCTGCCGCACGGGTTCTAGAACGGCCGGTGCCCTAGTGCTGTGACCGGGAAGGTTCACAGCACTAACGGCTCTGGCACCCCGGGCACCAGAAGAGGTTGCGGGCGGCGAGACCGGCGGTGCGGATCTCGCCCCCGCAGATGTGGCAGGGCATGGCGGCCCTGCGGTAGACGTACACCTCGCCACCGTGGTCGTCCACCCTCGGCGGGCGGCCCATGGCCTCGGGCAGGTGCTCGTCGCGGACGGTGTCGATGCGGTTGTTGCGGACGCCCTCGCGCATGAGCAGCACCAGGTCGGCCCAGATCGCGTCCCACTCGCGGCGGGTCAGGTCCTTGCCGAGCCGGTAGGGGTCGATGCCGTGCCGGAAGAGGACCTCGGCGCGGTAGACGTTGCCCACGCCCGAGACGATCTTCTGGTCCATGAGCAGGGCGGCCACGGTGGTGCGGGAGCGGGAGATCCGGGCCCAGGCGCGGTCGGGGTCGTCGGCGGGGCGCAGCGGATCCGGGCCGAGCCGGTCGTGTATCGCCTTCTTCTCGCCCTCGTCGATGAGTGCGCACGCGGTGGGGCCGCGCAGGTCGGCGTAGTGGTCCTCGTTGAGGAGCCGGAGCCGGACCGTTTCGGTGGCCGGCGGGGCCGGGGCGGGGCCGAAGCCGAGCTTCCCGAAGAGGCCGAGGTGGATGTGGATCCAGGCGTCGCCGAGTTCGAGGAACAGGTGCTTGCCGTGCGCCTCGGCGGATTCCAGCTCGCGGCCGTCGAGCAGGGCCGCGCTCTCGGCGAACCGGCCCTGCGGGCTGCTCACCCAGACCGGCCGGGCGGCGAAGCGCTCGGTGTGGTCCTCGGCGAGGCGGTGGATCGTATGCCCCTCGGGCACGGCAGTACTCCTCGGGCATGCGGACGGAAAAGAAAAACCGGCCGCGCCGCCCGGGAGGGCGGCACGGCCGGACGCGGGATCAGCCCTGCGGGTGGTGGGCGGGGATCGGGGGGAGCTCGCCGGTGGCCTCGTAGGCGGAGAGCATGTCGATCCGCCGGGTGTGGCGCTCCTCGTCGGAGTACGGGGTCTTCAGGAAGGCGTCGATGAAGCTGACGACCTCGTCCTGGGTGTGCATCCGGCCGCCGACGGAGATGACGTTGGCGTTGTTGTGCTCACGGCCGAGCTCTGCGGTCTGGACGCTCCACGCGAGGATGGCGCGGATGCCCTTAACCTTGTTCGCGGCGATCTGCTCGCCGTTGCCGGAGCCGCCGATGACGATGCCGAGGCTGTCGGCGTCCGCGGCGGTCTTCTCCGCGGCGCGCAGGCAGAACGGCGGGTAGTCGTCCACCGCGTCGTAGATGTGGGGCCCGCAGTCGACGGGCTCGTGGCCGTTGTTCTTGAGCCAGTCCACCAGGTGGTTCTTGAGCTCAAAGCCGGCATGGTCGGATCCGAGGTACACGCGCATGGTCCGAGTGTGGCACGAGCCGGGCCGGGGACCCTCCGCGGGGTGTCGCGTAAGTCACTTCTAAAGCTCAAGTAAACCCAAAGAACGCAGATGGGACACCGCGGGACCAAGGTCCTGGCCGTTCGTCCCGAAGCAACGATCCGGATTGGGGTCTTCCGCCCTGCGTTCATCTCAGGTTTGAATGCCGGGGCTCGCCACCCGAGAACCTAAGGATCCGTTCATGAGCTCCACGACGACCCTTCAGAAGGAAGGCTCCCCCACCGGCGATCCCGGTGAAGGCAAGCCCTCCGACGGCCTGAAGGCCGGTCTCAAGAACCGCCACCTGTCCATGATCGCCATCGGCGGCGTCATCGGCGCCGGGCTCTTCGTCGGCTCCGGCGGCGGTATCGCCAAGACCGGTCCCGCCATCCTGCTGTCCTACGCGCTGGTCGGCGCGATGGTCGTCTTCGTCATGCGGATGCTGGGCGAGATGGCCGCCGCCAGCCCGAACTCCGGCTCCTTCTCCGCGTACGCCGACCGGGCGCTCGGCCGCTGGGCCGGTTTCTCCATCGGCTGGCTGTACTGGTTCTTCTGGGTCGTCGTCCTGGCCGTGGAGGCCACCGCCGGCGCCGTCATCCTCGAAAGCTGGGTCCCGGCCGTCCCGCAGTGGGCCTGGGCACTGATCGTGATGGCCGTGCTGACGGTCACCAACCTCGGCTCGGTCGCCTCGTACGGCGAGTTCGAGTTCTGGTTCGCCGGCATCAAGGTGGTCGCCATCGGCGCCTTCGTGATCATCGGCATGCTGGCCGTCTTCGGCGTGCTGCCGGGCTCGGACAACCCGGGCGCGGGCTTCGCCCACCTCACCGACACGGGCGGCTTCATGCCGAACGGCTGGGGCTCGGTCCTCACCGGTGTGCTGATGGTCGTCTTCTCCTTCATGGGCAGCGAGATCGTCACGCTGGCCGCCGGCGAGTCCGAGGACCCGCGGCGCGCGGTCACCAAGGCCACCAACTCGGTGATCTGGCGCATCGGCGTCTTCTACTTGGGCTCGATCTTCATCGTGCTGACCCTGCTGCCGTGGAACGACAAGTCGATCGTCGAGAAGGGCTCGTACGTCGCCGCCCTGGACTCGATCGGCATCGCGCACGCCGGCCAGATCATGAACGTGATCGTCCTGACGGCCGTGCTGTCCTGCCTGAACTCGGGCCTGTACACCGCCTCCCGCATGGCCTTCTCGCTCGGCGAGCGCGGTGACGCCCCGAAGGCCTTCGCCAAGGTCAACAAGCGGGGCGTGCCGATGGCCGCGATCCTCGGCTCGGTCGTCTTCGGCTTCCTCGCCGTCTACTTCAACTACGCCTTCAAGGACACGGTCTTCAGCTTCCTGCTGAACGCCTCGGGCGCGATCGCGCTGTTCGTGTGGCTGGTCATCTGCCTGACCCAGCTGCGGATGCGCGGGATCCTCATGCGCGAGGCCCCGGAGAAGGTGACGGTGAAGATGTGGTTCTTCCCGTACCTGACCTGGGCCACCGCCGCGATGATCACCTTCGTCCTCGGCTACATGGTCTACGACAAGGACAACCGCCAGGTCGTCCTGCTGTCGCTGCTGGTCGCGGCCGTGGTGATCGCCATCGGCGTGGTGCGGGACCTGCGCCGCAAGGCTGCCCTGACGGCCTCCGCGTAGTACCTCCGATCGCGGCACGCCCGAACACGACGGCAGCCCCGAACACGACGGCAGCCCCGGACCGCACTGCGCGGTCCGGGGCTGCCGTGTGAAGCGGGTGGAGCCTGTGGGGTACGGGCGCTCACGCGCGGCCGAGGAGCTTCCAGGCGGCCGGCAGCAGGCCCATCGCCAGTGCCGCCTTGAGCGCGTCGCCGATCAGGAACGGGGTCAGGCCGCCCGCGACGGCCGCACTGAAGGACATCCCCGTGGACAGCGCGAGGTAGGGGACGCCGACGGCGTAGACGACCGCGGAGCCCAGCACCATCGTGCCCGCCGTACGCAGCACGGAGCGGTCCGCGCCGCGCCGCGCGAGGGCGCCCACGACGGTGGAGGCCAGGAGCATGCCGAGGACGTACCCGAAGGTCGCGCCGCCCGCGCCGGAGGAGCCGCCCGCGAACCACGGCACGCCCGCCATGCCGACCAGGGTGTAGAGGGCCAGGGAGAGGAAGCCCCGGCCCGCACCCAGCGCTGTGCCCACGAGCAGCGCGGCGAAGGTCTGCCCGGTGATCGGGGCTGCCAGGCCGTCGACGTGGACGGCGATCTGCGCGGCCAGGCCGGTGAGCGCGGCTCCGCCGGCCACGAGCGCGATGTCGCGGACGCGGCTCGCGGGCAGCAGGTCGGCGAGGACGGCGCCGGGCCGGAAGGAGACGGAAGCAGTGCTCATCGGGGACTCCGCGGGAGGTGGGGTCGACAGGGACGATCACCGACGTTAGTCCCGGGTCCGGGTCTCATCAGGGCTGCCCGGGACAAAGCCGTACTCCCCGGTTTGGTGGGGAGTACACAAAGACCCCGCCCCATACCCGTGTTGCAGTGATCCGCATCACGGGCGATGACCGACAACACGTCCGTTTTGCGCGGATGGGCGCTCTCCGGAGAGACTGTAGGGTCCCTCCAACTGTCGCGGAGCCCCCACCGCCGCCAGGCCTTAGAGAGTACGAGCACTCCTCATGCGCGACCTCCCGTCCGCCCCTCCCGGCACCACGGACGAACTCCCACCGGAACCCCTGAGTCACAGCCTCAAGCAACGCCACCTGACCATGCTGGGCCTCGGCGGCGTCATCGGCGCCGGGCTGTTCGTCGGCTCCGGCGCCGGCATCACCATCGCCGGTCCCGCGATCATCTGCTCGTACCTGCTCGCGGGCATCCTCGCGATGCTGGTGATGCGGGCGCTCGGCGAGATGTCGGCGGCGATGCCCGCCTCCGGCTCCTTCTCCGTCTACGCGGAGAAGGCGCTCGGCCGCTGGGCCGGCTTCTCGGCCGGCTGGCTGTACTGGTTCCTGCTGGTCGTGGTGCTGGCCGTGGAGGCCACCGCCGCGGCGAAGATCGCGAACGGCTGGCTGCCCTCGGTGGACCAGTGGGTCTGGGTGCTCGTGTTCATGGTGGTCTTCACCGTGAGCAACCTGGCCGCCGTGCGGAACTTCGGCGAGTTCGAGTTCTGGTTCGCGGCCCTCAAGGTCGGCGCGATCGTGCTGTTCCTGATCCTCGGCACGCTGGCCGTCTTCGGCCTGCTGCCCGACACCGACCCGATCGGCATGGCCAACCTGACCGGCCAGGGCGGCTTCTTCCCCAACGGCGCGAGCGGCGTGGTGGCCGGCATGCTGGCCGTCGTCTTCGCCTTCGGCGGGCTGGAGGTCGTCACGATCGCGGCCGCCGAATCGGACGACCCGGCCCGCTCGGTGTCCCGCGCGGTGCGCAGCGCCGTGTGGCGCATCCTCTTCTTCTACGTCGGCTCGATGCTGGTCATCGTGACCCTGCTGCCGTGGGATTCGCTGACGCCGGGGCAGAGCCCGTACGTGGCCGTCCTCGACTCGATCGGCATCGCGCACGCCGGCCAGATCATGGACGTCGTGATCTTCGTGGCCCTGCTGTCGGCGCTCAACGCGAACCTGTACGGGTCCTCGCGCATGGTGTTCTCGCTCGCGGAGCGGGGCGAGGCGCCGAGGTCCCTGCTGAAGGTGTCGGGAAGCGGGGTGCCGCGCCGGGCCGTCTTCGCGTCGGTGGCCTTCGGCTTCTTCTCGGTCGTGCTGAACCTGCTGTGGCCGGACACCATCTTCCTCTACATGCTCAACGCGGTCGGCGCGGTGCTGATCTTCGTGTGGGCCCTGATCGCGATCTCGCAGCTCAAGCTGCGCAAGAAGATCGAGCGGGACATGCCGGAGCGGCTGACGCTGCCGATGTGGCTGTTCCCGTACGCGACGTGGGCGGCGCTGATCGGGATGGCCATGGTGCTGGTCCTGATGCTGTTCGACGATTCGGCACGGCCGCAGCTGCTGTGGTCCTCGGGGGCCGCGGCCGCGGTGCTGCTGGTGGCGTGGATCCGGGAGATCCGGGCGAGCCGGGAGATCCGGGCGGGCCGGGAGAGTCGGGAGACCCGGGCCGAGAGGCCCTGACCCCCCGCGGGGTGACGGAACGGGCCCGGGACTTCGGTCCCGGGCCCCTTCTGCTGTGCGGGCGGACGATCACGTCGGGTGAAACAGGTGTCCGCATGGCGGACACAAGCCGTCCGATTATCGGACGATCGGCAGACTGGCCCCCATGAGCCAGAGCACCATCACACCCCCTGAGCAGCAGATCCCGGCACGGCCCGAAGCCGGATCGCCCCTCGGCAACGGACTCAAGCAGCGCCACCTCTCGATGATCGCCCTCGGCGGGGTCATCGGCGCGGGCCTCTTCGTCGGCTCCGGCGCCGGCATCGCGGCCGCCGGTCCCTCGATCGTGCTCGCGTACGCCGCTTCCGGGCTGCTCGTGATGTTCGTGATGCGGATGCTCGGCGAGATGTCCGCCGCGAACCCCGCCTCCGGCTCCTTCTCGGTGCACGCGGACCGGGCCATCGGCCCGTGGGCCGGTTTCACCGCCGGCTGGATGTTCTGGACCCTGCTGTGCGTGGGCGTGGCCATCGAGGCCATCGGCGCGGCGCACATCATGACGGGCTGGTTCCCGGGCACCCCCTCGTGGATGTGGGTCCTGGTGTTCATGGCGATGTTCTGCGGCTCCAACCTGGCCGCCGTCTCCAACTTCGGCGAGTTCGAGTTCTGGTTCGCCGCCCTGAAGATCGGCGCGATCGGCCTGTTCCTGGGCCTCGGCGTGCTGGCCGTCCTGGGCGTGCTGCCCGGCACCGGCTCCCCCGGCACCGCCAACCTGCTGCACGACGGCGGCTTCCTGCCCAATGGCGTGGACGGGCTGCTGGTCGGCCTGCTCGCCTCCGTGGTCGCGTACGGCGGTCTGGAGACGGTGACCATCGCGGCCGCCGAGTCCGACAATCCGGTCCGGGGCGTCGCCAAGGCCGTGAAGACCACCATGTGGCGGATCGCGATCGTCTACGTCGGCTCGATGCTGGTCATCGTCACGCTGCTGCCGTGGAACGACCCGGCGGTCACCACCGCGGGCCCGTACGCGGCCACCCTGGACCACCTGGGCATCCCGCACGCCGGCCAGGTCATGAACGTGGTCATCCTGATCGCCCTGCTCTCCGCGATGAACGCGAACATCTACGGCTCCTCCCGCATGGCCTACTCCCTGGTCTCCCGCGGCCAGGGCCCCAAGGCGCTGGGCAAGGTCTCCGGCCGGGTGCCGCGCCGGGCGGTGCTGGCCTCCTCCGGCTTCGGCTTCGTCACCGTGCTGCTGTCGTACTGGTACCCGGACACCCTCTTCGCCTGGCTGCTGAACATGGTCGGCGGAGTCATCCTCGTCGTCTGGGGCTTCATCGCCGTCTCGCAGTTCGTGCTGCGGCGCCGCATGGAGCGCGAGGCCCCCGAGAAGCTGGTCGTGAAGATGTGGGGCTTCCCCTACCTGACCTGGGTCGCGCTGGCCGGGCTCGCCGGGGTCCTGGTCCTGATGGCCATGGGCGACGACACCCGGATCCAGCTCGTCTTCACCGGCGGCCTGACGGTGGCCCTGGCCGTCACCGGCTACGGCATGCAGCGCCGGGCGGCGGCGCGCGAAGCCGCGTAGCCGCGCAGCACCCCGCCGGACGGCGGCCCCGAAGGCCGGACCCATGCGAGCGCATGGGCCCGGCCTTCGGCGTTTCCGGGGTCCCGGCAAGTGAGGTGACCCTTATGAGAACTGAGGAATAGATACTGCTAGCGTGCAGTTGCGCATTGATTGCAATAAGCAGTTGGCACGCCGAGGGGACCGGACACACGCATGGCCATTTACACGCTTCCTGAGCTTCCTTACGACTACGCGGCTCTCGAGCCGGTGATCAACCCGCAGATCATCGAGCTGCACCACGACAAGCACCACGCGGCCTACGTCACGGGCGCGAACAACACGCTGGAGCAGCTGGAGGAGGCGCGCGAGAAGGAGAACTGGGGCGCGCTGAACAGCCTGGAGAAGAACCTGGCCTTCCATCTCTCCGGCCACATCCTGCACAGCATCTACTGGCACAACATGGCCAGCCCGAAGACCGGCGAGGGCGGCGGCGAGCCCACCGCGGCCGACGGCCTGGGCGAGCTGGCCGACGCGATCACCGAGTCCTTCGGCTCCTTCGCGAAGTTCAGGAAGCAGCTGACCTTCGCGTCCTCCGCGACGCAGGGCTCCGGCTGGGGCGTGCTCGCGTACGAGCCCGTCAGCGGCCGCCTGATCGTCGAGCAGATCTACGACCACCAGGGCAACGTCGGCATCGCCAGCACCCCGGTCCTCGTCTTCGACGCCTGGGAGCACGCCTTCTACCTTCAGTACAAGAACCAGAAGGTGGACTTCATCGAGGCGATGTGGAACGTCGTCAACTGGCAGGACGTGGCCAAGCGCTACGCCGACGCCAAGGCGAACACCCCGCTGCTGATCCCCGTCAAGGGCTGATCGGCGCCACCATCCCGTCCGCCTCGTGATCGTCTTCTCAACCTTCACTTGCGGGCGTGTCCACCAGAAGGCCCCCGCGAGGACGTGACTCGCGGGGGCCTTCTGCGCTTTCCACGGCGTCCGCGGTGTCGACGAGCCCGTCCACCTCCCCGACCACCGTGAACTCCCGCGCCAGCCCGGTCTCGTGGAGCCGGGCGAACGGGGTGAAGGGGATGCCGAACTCCGACTCCCCGCGGTCGAAGTTCCAGCTCTTGTGCACCTGGAACCGGTAGTCGCTCACCACGGAGCCGTCCTCGTGGACCCGCACCGTGCCGCTGATCCGGTACTGGGCCCCGCGCAGCGCCAGCCACCAGTCCGCGCTGCCCCCCTCGCGGGCGCGCCGGGTGATCACCACCCCCCGCCAGCCGCTGTCCGCCGCGTACGCGCCGGGCTCGCCGAGCGCCCGCGCGGCCCGGCGCCACTCGGCCAGGCGCCGGTCCACGTCCTGCCGTACGGTCGGCACGGCGAGCAGGGCCCGCGCGTCGGCCCGGTACGGGCGGCCCGTGCCCCGGAGGTAGTGGCGCAGGGTGCCGGCGGCCTGGCGGACCCCGAGGGCCGTCCACAGCGGGGGCACCACAACGCAAGCTGCCCGCAGCACCCGGTCTCGGGGGCGTGCGGGCAGGGTCGCGTGCGCGGCGTTGTCGTTCGGTATCGCGGGCTCCGCCCGGCCGCCGCTGCGGCCGAGCGGTTCCTCGCGTGTCGGACCAATCCCCATAGGGGGACGTTAAGGGAGGAACCGGACCCCTGCTAGTCGGACCGGCGCTGACTAGTCGAAGATCGGGCCCTGCGTGCGGGTGCGCTTGATCTCGTAGAAGCCCGGGGTGGAGGCGACGAGCAGGGTGCCGTCCCAGAGGCGGGCCGCAGCCTCGCCGCGCGGGGCGGGGGTGACGACCGGACCGAAGAAGGCGACCTCTTCGCCGTCGGCGCCGGGCACGGAGATGACCGGGGTGCCGACCTCCTGGCCGACCCGGTTTATGCCGTCGTTGTGGGAGTCGCGCAGGACCTCGTCGTACTCGTCGGAGTCCGCGTAGTGGATCAGCTCGGCGGGCAGGCCCACCTCGTTCAGGGCCTCGGCGATCGCCTCGCGCGTCGGGCCCTGGCCCTCGTTGTGGAAACGCGTCCCGAGCGCGGTGTAGAGCTTGCCGGTGACCTCGTCGCCGAACTTCTGCTGGGCGGCGACGACCACGCGCACGGGGGCCCAGCCCTTGGGGCCGAGCAGTTCGCGGTAGATCTCGGGCAGTTCGTCGAGCTTGTTCTCGTTGAGGACCGCGAGGCTCATCACGTGCCAGCGGACCTCCACGTCACGGACCTTCTCGACCTCCAGCATCCAGCGGGACGTCATCCAGGCCCAGGGGCAGAGCGGATCGAACCAGAAGTCGACGGGGGTCTTCTCGCGCACCTGGGTGTCAGCCATGTCTCTCCTCTTATTCGGAACGTTCCTGCCTGCCCAACCGCTCCGACCGCACGCGCATTCCCCCGTGGGAGGATTCGGTCAGGTATCGCGATCACGCACGAAGGAGTGCACGTGCCCGGAGAGAATCTGTCCCGTGACGAGGCCCGCGAGCGGGCCGAGCTGCTGTCCGTCGACGGGTACGAGGTGGTCCTCGACCTGAGGTCCGCGGTGGACGAGGCCGAACCGGCCGAGGGCCCCAGGACGTTCCGCTCGGTGACCACCGTCCGCTTCCGCGCCGCCGCTCCGGGAGCTTCGAGCTTCGCGGACCTCATCGCACCCTCGGTGAACAGCGTGACCCTCAACGGGCGCGAGCTGGACCCGGCCGCCGTCTTCGACGGCGCGCGGATCGCCCTGGACGATCTGGCCTCCGAGAACGTGCTCGTGGTCGACGCCGACTGCGCGTACAGCCGGACCGGCGAGGGCATGCACCGCTTCGTGGACCCGGAGGACGGCGAGGTCTACCTCTACACCCAGTACGAGCCGGCCGACGCCCGGCGGGTGTACGCGAACTTCGAGCAGCCCGACCTCAAGGCCCCGTACCGCTTCGAGGTGACCGCGCCCGAGGGCTGGCACGTCTGGAGCAACGGGGTCGAGGAGTCCCACGAGGGGCAGACCCGGCGCTTCGCCGAGACCGCGCCGATCTCCACGTACATCACCTGCGTGGTGGCGGGGCCGTACCACTACGTCACGGACTCCTACACGCGCGGGGACCTGACGATCCCGCTCGGCGCCATCTGCCGCAAGGGGCTGGCGAAGCACTTCGACGCGGACGACGTGTTCCTCGTCACGAAGCAGGGCTTCGACCTCTTCCACGAGATCTTCGACTACCCGTACCCCTTCGGGAAGTACGACCAGGCCTTCGTGCCGGAGTACAACCTGGGCGCCATGGAGAACCCGGGGATGGTGACCTTCCGGGAGGAGTACATCTTCCGCGGGAAGGTCACGAAGGCCTCGTACGAGCGGCGCTCGAACACGATCCTGCACGAGATGGCCCACATGTGGTTCGGCGACCTGGTCACCATGAAGTGGTGGGACGACCTGTGGCTGAAGGAGTCCTTCGCGGACTTCATGGGCTCCTTCGCGCTGGTCGAGGCCACCCGCTTCGACCAGGCGTGGGTCACCTTCGCCAACAGCCGCAAGGCGTGGGCCTACCGGGCCGACCAGCTGCCGTCCACGCACCCCATCACGGCCGACATCCGCGACCTGGAGGACGCGAAGCTGAACTTCGACGGCATCACCTACGCCAAGGGCGCGGCGGTGCTCAAGCAGCTCGTGGCGTACGTGGGACGGGACGCCTTCCTGGAGGGCGCGCGGCGCTACTTCAAGGCGAACGCCTACGGGAACACCACCCTGGACGATCTGCTGTCGGTGCTCGCCGAGGTCTCCGGGCGGGACATGGCCGAGTGGTCGCGGGCCTGGCTGCAGACGGCCGGCGTGAACGCGCTGACCCCGGTGCTGACCTGCGACGCGGGCGGCCGGGTGACCGAGCTGGCGGTGGTCCAGGACGGCGACGAGCTGCGCCCGCACCGGGTCGCGGTGGGCCTGTACCGGCTGGACCCGGACGGCGCGCTGGTGCGCTACGCGCGGGCCGAGGCGGACGTCGCGGGGGCCCGGACGGTCATCGGCGAGCTGGCGGGGCAGGAGAAGCCCGCGCTGGTGCTCGTCAACGACGAGGACCTGACGTACTGCAAGATCCGCTTCGACGAGGCCTCGCTGGCCGCGCTGCGCTCGCACCTGGGCTCGGTGGCGGACCCGCTGAGCCGCGCGCTGTGCTGGTCGGCGCTGTGGAACCTGACGCGCGACGGGCTGATGCCGGCACGGGACTTCGTCTCGCTCGTACTGGCCCACTCGGGCCGGGAGACGGACGTCGGCGTCCTGCAGATGCTGCACGCGCAGGCACTGACCGCGGTCACCCACTACGCGGCGCCCGACTGGCGGGAGCAGGGCGGCAAGGTGCTGGCGGCGTGCGCGCTGCAGGAACTGCGGTTCGCGGAGCCGGGGTCGGAGCACCAGCTCACCTGGGCCCGCTTCTTCGCGGCGGGCGCGGCGACCGAGGGCGACTTCCAGCTGCTGCTGGGGCTGCTGGAGGGATCCGCGCGGATCGACGGGCTGGAGGTGGACCAGGAGCTGCGCTGGGACTTCCTGCTGCCGCTGGCCGCCCACGGGGCGATCGGCGAGGAGGTCCTCGCGGCGGAACTGGCGCGGGACGACACGGCTTCGGGCAAGCGGCACCAGGTGCGGTGCCTGGCGGCGCGGCCGTCGGCGGCGGTCAAGGACCAGGCGTGGGCCGCGGTGGTGGAGTCGGACGCGCTGTCGAACGCGCTGGTCGAGGCGACGATCGCGGGGATGCAGCAGTCTTCGCAGCGGGGGCTGTTGGCGCCTTACGCGGAGCCCTACTTCGCCGTGATCGAGCGGGTCTGGGCCGACCGGTCGATCCAGATCGGCATGGACGTGGTGCGGGGGCTGTACCCGTCGCTGCAGGACTCCCAGGAGACCCTGGACGCGACTGACGCGTGGCTCGACGCCCATGCGGATGCCGCGCCCGCGCTGCGCCGCCTGGTCCTGGAGTCGCGGGACGACCTGGCGCGGGCGCTGCGTGCGCAGACCTGCGACGTGGCGGCGGGCTGACCCTGCGGGGTAGCCCTGCGAGGTAGCCCTGCGAGGCGAAGTCCCCTACCCTCCCCCCGGACTCCGTCCGGGGGGACCCCCGGTTCCACCGTTCCCTGGGGCTCCGCCCCGGACCTCGCGCCTCAAACGCCGGCGGGGCTGGATTTTCCAGCCCCGCCGGCGTTTGCGTGCGGAGCCCCAGGTGGAGGGGGATTCGCTGCGCAGCCCATCGGCAGTCGAACGCCCGTACTTTAGCCCCGTCTTGTCCCGATTTGCCGACGGATGTGTAACAGGGGTTAGCGAGGCCATGGCCTGAGGGAATCTCAGCGTCATGAACCACAACGCACCCCTCCCCCTCGCCCACCTCACCGACAACCGCCCCCGCGTGCTGTCGCTGGCCCAGCTCCGCGAGCACGGGGTCACCGCCTCCGACGCCGCCGAGCGGTCCTGGCAGCAGATCCTGCCGGGGGTGTTCCTGCTCCACACCGGTACCGCGACCAGCGAGGAGCGGCTGCACGCGGCGCTGCTCTACGCGGGGCGCCGCGGGGACGAGGTCATGATCACCGGGCTGGCCGCCCTCGCCCTGTACCGGTTCTCCTCCGCCCCCGCCCTGCTCGGCCTCCCCCAGATCGACGTGCTCGTCCCGAACACCCGCCGGCTGCGCTCCGCCGGACAGGTCCGCATCGTCCGGACGCACACCCCGCCCCGGCCGGTCGAGGTCACCGGGCTGCCCGTGGCCCCCGTGGCCCGCGCCGTCGCCGACGCCGTCGCCCACCTCTCCGACGCCGGTACGGTCCGCCGCCTGCTCAGCGAAGCCGTCCGCGGCGGGCACTGCGAACCGGCCGCCGTGGTGCGGGAGCTGACGGTGGCCCGGCTGCTGAACCGCCCGCACGTGGTGGACGCCGTCGAGTCGCTGCTCGCCGAGGGCCGGGCCATCGCCGAAGACCGCCTGTACCAGCTCGTACGGGGCTACGAGCTCCCCGAGCCCGTCTGGAACGTGGACCTGCGGCTGCCCGGCGGCCCGCACCTCGGCGGGGTCGACGCGTACTGGCCGGAGCAGGCGGTGGCCGTGGAGATCGACACCCGGGCCCCGCGCCAGGGCGAGGACGAGGCCTGGTCGGAGTCCGTCCGCAAGCGGGAGACCCTGGAGCGGTGCGGGATCACCGTCCTGCACATCACCCCGCGCAAGCTCCGCGACTG
Source organism: Streptomyces sp. NPDC059957 (assembly GCF_042730015.1). Taxonomy (NCBI): domain Bacteria; kingdom Bacillati; phylum Actinomycetota; class Actinomycetes; order Kitasatosporales; family Streptomycetaceae; genus Streptomyces; species Streptomyces sp. NPDC059957. The sequence continues at coordinate 61,783 of NZ_JBHWMB010000006.1, forward strand.
GCCCGAGCAGCAGGCGGCGGTCGTACGGACCGCCCTGACGGCGTCCGCCGACCGCGAGCCCGCCGCCTACCTCGTGGTCCTGCCCAGGTGACGGCCCTACCGCTGGAAGCTCTACCGCGGAACGCCCTAACGCCGAAACCCCTACCGCCGAACGCCCTACCGCGCAGGCTGCCAAGGCGGCGCGGGCAGCGCCGGATTGGCCGGCGAGTACTCCGGGGCGCTCCACCGCAGCCGCCCCGGGTGCACGCTCTCCACCACCGACTCGACCCGGAAGCGGACCCGCCGCTCCCCGCCCGCCCCGAACTCGGGCTCCGCCCGCCCGCTGAGCTGGAGCAGCGCGCCGCTCTCCCAGTCGGGGAACAGCAGCCCGGCCCGCGGGTCCGCCAGCAGGTTCCCCAGCGTCAGGAACATCGCGTTGCCCGCGTAGTCCGGCCAGGCCAGCTCGGTCGGGGACAGCACCTCGACGAAGCCCGGCATTCCGCCCCGATGGCTCGCGTCGGCCCCGTCCGCCCCCGCGGAGGTGGCGACGAAGAAGGTGTCGGCGGCGCGGACGGCCCGTTCCTGGTCGGGGGTGAGCGCGCCCCCGCGCCGCACGACACCGGCTCCTTCGGCGACGAGCTGGACAGGCTGCCGCCTCTGGAGGTACTTGGGACAGTTGGCGAAGACCCGTTCGGCCGCCAGCGCGAACCCGCCGGCGGTCACCTCCAGGGTTCCGCCCAGTCGCATCCGGCGCCGGGTGCGCGGGTCGAGGGAGATGGTCCCGACCCGGGTGCCGACGGTGGCCAGCGCCTCGGCGAGCGGATCGCCCTCGGGAATTCCCCCCTTGACCGCGACCCGGTCCGGCCCGGTGGCCCGTACGAAGCCGGGGGCGCCGGTCAGCAGTGAGGCCCAGAGCAGACCTCCCGGATCGGCCGCGCCGACGACCAGGTGCGGCTGAAGCCCCAGGAAGGCGGCCGCCACGTTCGTGATGTGCGGGGTGATGGACTGGCCGACGTGCACGGCGTGCTCCCGGACGCCGACGCGCTCCTGGATGGCCAGCGAGCCCCAGTGGTACCCGGACATCAGAAGAACCCGCAGGCCGGGGTCCCTGTGGTGGCCACGTGGCCGGTGCGCAGCTTGCCGATGACGGTCGTCACAACGGTTCCTTCCCCAGAACCACGTTCTTCCGAACCCTCTAAATTGAGGTTAGGGGTTAGAAATGGAGGAGTCAACCGCTCACGTAGTATTGAGGGGTTAGTGCCACGAGGAGGCGGACATGACGACGGCGGACCCACGACCCCTGACCGGGGAACCGGTGGCCCTGGACCTGCTGAACACCCGGTGGGTCCAGGACGGGGAAAGCGTCGACCTCTTCGCGGGGGCCTTCGGGCTCACCCGTGTCGAAGGGCTCGCCCTCTGGCTGGAGAGCACGGGACTGGCCGGCCGCTTCCGCGCCGACGCCGCGACCCTGGTCCACCTGCTCACCGCCCGCGAGTCCCTGGCCCGCGCGGTCGCGGACCCCGCCGACGAGAGCGCCCGCGCCCTGGTCGACGCCGTCCTGGAGCACGGACGGATCCGGGTCACCCTGACCGCCGAAGGGATCGGCGAGCGGACCGAGTTCGACGACCCGACCTGGGGTCCGGCCTGGACGGCCGCCCGCGACTACCTGGAGCTGCTGGGCTCCGGTCCCGACCGGATCCGCAAGTGCGCCTCCGAAGCTTGCGTGCTGCACTTCCACGACACCTCGCGCAACGGCACCCGGCGCTGGTGCTCGATGGCCGCGTGCGGAAACCGGGCGAAAGCATCCCGACACTACGCGCGCACGCGCGAGCGCTGAACGCCCCGAAGTTGTCACACCCGATCCGAGACCGGGGCCCGTACCGGCCCTGACGCACGGTCGGGAAATCTACAAATCCATGTTCTGACCCGAAGGTTCGCACCGGTTCGTTCCGGTACGAGCCTTCTGGCGTATGCCCCGAGCTGGCGGGAGTCCGCCATGGCAGGTATCGGTCCGTGACAACTCTCCCCAAAGAGCGGTCGCTTACGCGAGGCTGACCGGTCATCCGGCACCGAAATCCGGACCGTACCTTTCACTTAGCCAGGGATGCTGATGACCCTCGACTCCCCCAGCTCCATACCCGGGGCCCGACGCGCCGCGCGCGTCGCGGCCGCGGCCGGCCTGGTGGCCGCCCTCGCGGCCACCGGTGCCATGCCCGTCTTCGCGGCGACCGGCTCGAATACCCCCGCGCCCAACCCCGCGGTGAAGTCGGCCGACCAGAAGCTCGGCTCGGCCGACGCCGAGCTGCTCCAGGAAGCCAAGACCAAGGGCGAGAAGACCGTCACGGTCATGGTCGCGACGGCCCCCGGCGAGACCCAGCAGGTGGCCAAGCAGCTCGACGACGTCCCGGGCGCCTCGGTGGGCCGGACGTACGACAAGCTCGGCTACGTGCGCGCCACCCTGCCGACCGACAAGGCGGATGCCGCGCTGAAGGCGGCCGCCAAGCTGTCCTCCGTGCACGGCATCGACCTGCGGCACGAGATCCAGCTCCCGGACCCCCGTCCGGACTCGGATCGCGAGACCGGGACGGTGAAGCGGACCGCCGCCGAGACCTACCCCGGGCCGGGCAAGACCACCCCGGCGAAGAACCCGTACAACCCGGTCTTCGAGACGGGTGCGCTGGACTTCCTCAAGAAGAACCCGAAGGCCGACGGCCGCGGCGTGACCATCGGCATCATGGACTCGGGCGTCGACCTCGGCCACCCGGCGCTCCAGAAGACCACCACCGGCGAGCGCAAGATCGTCGACTGGGTCACCGCGACCGACCCGATCACCGACAGCGACGCCACGTGGCGGCCGCAGATCACCCCGGTCGCCGGTGGCACCTTCACCGCGGGCGGCGGCAGCTGGAAGGCTCCGGAGGGCTCGTTCCAGTGGAGCCGCTTCACCGAGTCGATCACCGCCAACGGTGACATGCAGGGCGACGTCAACCGGGACGGGGACACCACCGACCGGTTCGGCCTGCTCTACGACCCGGTCGCCGGGACCGTCCGCGTCGACACCGACCAGGACAACGACTTCACGAACAACGAGCCGATGAAGCCGTACAAGGACGGCTACCAGATCGGCTACTTCGGCACGGACAACCCGGCGACCGAGGTCGCCGAGCGCATCCCGTTCGTGATCGAGATCCGCAAAGACGTCCCGATGGACCCGTTCGGCGGCGACTGGGTCGGCAAGAAGGCCGACTTCGTCAACATCGGCATCATCGAGGGCACGCACGGCACGCACGTAGCGGGCATCACCGCCGCCAACGGCCTGTTCGGCGGCGCGATGAACGGCGAGGCGCCCGGCGCCAAGCTCGTCTCCTCGCGCGCCTGCTCCTGGTCCGGCGGCTGCACCAACATCGCGCTGACCGAGGGCATGATCGACCTCGTCGTCAACCGCGGCGTGGACATCGTCAACATGTCGATCGGCGGCCTGCCGGCCCTGAACGACGGCAACAACGCGCGCACCGAGCTCTACAAGAACCTCATCGACACCTACGGTGTCCAGCTCGTCATCTCGGCGGGCAACGAGGGCCCCGGCATCAACACCATCGGCGACCCCGGTCTCGCGGACAAGGTCATCTCCGTCGGTGCGTCGGTCTCCAAGGAGACCTGGGCGGCCAACTACGGCTCCGGTGTGGCCAAGAAGTACAACATGTTCCCCTTCTCCTCCCGTGGTCCGCGTGAGGACGGCGGCTTCACGCCGACCATCACGGCCCCCGGCGCCGCCATCAACACCGCGCAGACCTGGATCCCGGGCGCGCCGGTGAAGGAGGCCGGCTACACCCTGCCGGCCGGCTACGCGATGCTCCAGGGCACCTCGATGTCCTCGCCGCAGGCGGCGGGCGCGAGCGCCCTGCTGATCTCGGCGGCCAAGCAGCAGAAGATCGCCCTCACCCCGGCGGTCCTGCGCATCGCGCTCACCAGCAGCGCGAAGAAGATCGAGGACGTTCCGGCGCACGCCCAGGGCGCGGGCCTGATCAACATCCCCGGCGCATGGGAGTCCATCCAGCGCGGCGCGAAGGCCAACGAGTTCACCGTCAAGGCGCCGGTCGACACCGCGATCGACCAGTTCCTGAAGACCCCGGGCTTCGGCACCGGCGTCTACGACCGTGAGGGCGGCCTGAAGGTCGGCCAGAAGAAGGTCTACGACGTCGTCGTCACCCGCACCACGGGCGTCAAGTACGGCACCCCGCACGAGCTGAGCTGGCGCAACAACGACGGCACGTTCAAGGTCATCGGCGGCTACGACTACGTCACCCTGCCGCTGAACAAGCCCGTCACCATCAAGGTCGAGGCCAAGGCCACGACGGCCGGCGTCCACAGCGGCATCCTGCAGCTCGACGACCCCCTCACCGAGGGCATCGACAAGCAGATCCTCTCCACGGTCGTCGTCTCGACCCCGCTGGCGAAGCCCTCGTTCAGCTACTCGAACACCTCGTCCGTGCAGCGCAACAGCCACAAGTCCTACTTCGTGACCGTCCCGGCGGGCGCGAAGACCCTCGAGGTCTCCCTCGGCGGACTCGCGGCGGGCAGCCAGACGCGCTTCATCTCGCTCCACCCGTACGGTGTGGGCGTCGAGGACAGCGCGACGACCCAGTGCTACCCGAACTACGACAACCCGGCCAACCAGTGCCGCCCCGACCTGCGTTCGTACCCGAACCCGCAGCCGGGCGTCTGGGAGATCGAGGTCGAGTCGCGCCGTACGTCGCCGCTGCTCGACAACCCGTTCAAGCTGGACGTGTCCGTGCTCGGCGCGGCCTTCGACCCCGCGGTCAAGGTCCTGCCCGAGGTCAAGCTCGGCACCCCGGCGCCGGTCGAGTGGACCGTGAAGAACGACGGGGCCGCCATCACCGGCGGCAAGCTCCAGGGCGGTCCGCTCGGCTCCGCGAAGGTCGCCAAGCCGACCATCGCCGCCGGTGAGACCCACACCACCGAGGTCGTCATCGGCGAGGGCGTCTCCCGCCTCGACATCGCGATCGGCAAGGTGTCCGACGCCGCCGCCGACCTCGACCTGGACGTGTACAAGGACGGCATCAAGGTCGGCTCCTCCGCCGACGGCGACTCCGAGGAGGCCGTGAGCCTCGTCAACCCGGCCGCGGGCACCTACACCATCGAGGTGTTCGGCTACGCGATCCCGTCCGGCTCCACCGCGTACGACTACCGCGACGTCTACTACTCGGCCGCCCTGGGCGCCGTCCAGGTCGACGAGGCCGCCGCGGTCAACCTCGCCAACGGTGCTTCGGCTGCCGTCTCCGCGAACGTGCTGGTCAACAGCGCCGCTCCGGAAGGCCGCCAGTTCTTCGGCGAGGTCAAGCTGCTCAACGCCCGCGGCACCGCCGCCGGCACCGGCAGCGTGCAGATCGAGAAGGTCCTCCCGTAACCCGGTAGGAGCCTGAACACAGCGGGGGCGGTGCTCGTCAGAGCACCGCCCCCGCCTGTTTCCCCCGCCGGTGTCCCCTCCGGCTTCCCCCCTCGGGTGCGGGCTACTTCCCCAGCGAGCCCAGGTCCTGTGCGTACGTGCCCACCGCGTGGGCGATCACGTCCAGGTTGGTGTCGAAGGCCTTCAGATCGATGTTCTTCAGGGTGTCCCCCGCCCCGTGGTAGTTCGGGTCGTACGGGGCCCCGGCCGTGCCGCCGTACCGCGCGGCCTGCTCCGGCGTCTTGATGCCCTCGGCACCGGTGAAGGTGCCGCCGGCCGGGATGCCGTTCGCGATGAAGGGGCCGTAGTCGGAGCGGCCGTCGAAGTCGCTGCCCTCGTGCGGCTTGCCCTTCTTGTCGAGGAAGCCGTTGATCAGCGCCTCGATCTGCGCGGAGCCGGCCGGCCCGGCACCCTCGCCCGTCTTGTCCGAGTCGTCGCCGTCGTAGACGAACTGCACCGGGTTCGGCGAGGCGATCATGTCGAAGTTCAGGTACAGGGCGATGTCCTTCTTCTGCTGCTCGGACAGCTGCGCCACGTAGTGCTCGGAGCCCAGCAGGCCGAGCTCCTCCGCCGACCACCAGGCGAAGCGGACCTTGTTGGCGGTCTGCTTGCCCTTGCCCTTCTTGTTGGCGCCCTCGTCCGCGAGCTCGAGGGCCACCTCCAGCAGGCCGGCCGAGCCGGACCCGTTGTCGTTGATGCCCGGGCCCTCGGGGACCGAGTCCAGGTGGGCGCCGACCGTGACCACGCGGTCCGCGCGGCCGCCGCGGGTCTCGGCGATCACGTTGCGCGTGGTCTTCTTCACGTGCTCCTGGTCGAGCTCCAGCCGCACGCTCACCTCGCCCTTGGCCGCGGCCGCGGTCAGTGCCTGCCCGTCGGCGAGGGTGATGCCGGCGCTCGGGATGATCCCCTCGGCGGGCGAGGAGAAGCTGCCGCGGACCGGGGTGGTCCCGCTGTGGTTGTAGACGATCACGCCGATCGCGCCCGCCGCGGCGGCGGCCCGCTGCTTCTCGACGAAGGTGCAGGTGCCGCGCTTGACCAGGGCGATCTTCCCGGTGAAGGCGCCGGCCGCGTAGTCCTCGGCTTCGCAGCCGGGGCTCTCGTCGACCCGGGCGAGGGCGAGCGCGGCGGTCAGACCGCCGGCCGGGGTCGACTTGGTGAAGGTGAAGGCGGCGGTGGCCAGCTCCCGGGAGGCCTCGCCGCCCGCACCGCCGAGGACGGTGGTCTTCTCCGTCCTCGTGCGCGCCTCGTAGATGTCGAAGTCCTGGTACGAGACCTGGTACCCGGCCTTCTTGAGGGTGTCGTGGACGTAGGCGGCGGAGGCCGCGTGGCCGGGCGTGCCGGCGGCGCGGTTGCCGCCGTTGGCGTCGGCGATCTGCTGGAACTTCGCCAGGTGGCGGTAGGCGCCGCGGGCGGTGACCTCCTCCACCAGCTCCTTGGCCAGCCGGCCCTCGCGCGGGTGGGCGGCCGCCGGGGCGGCGGCGAGCAGGACGGGCGCGGCGACGGCGGCGGCCGCGAGGGCGGCGAGCGCCGGTATGGACCGGCGGCGGTGGCGGATGGCACGCACGGTGATTCTCCCCGAGTTCGAATGACGGAACGCCCGTCCGGATTGCGGACGCGACAGACGGGACCGTAATCGGCCGCGACCAGGCGAAACGCCCACCGGGCGGCGGTGCAACACGGCCGCCACGGAGTTGTCACGGGGGTTCACACGCAGAACACCGTCCGCTCCTCGGACAATGGATTGGACAAGGCTCGTGGGGTCGAACGCATGATGGCTTCACGCGCGCCCGCGTCGTACGTACGAAGAGGAGTCACCGTGAGGGTCGGAATCGTCGGAGCCACCGGACAGGTCGGCGGAGTCATGCGCGGCATCCTCGCCGAGCGCAAGTTCCCGGTGGACGAGCTGCGGCTGTTCGCCTCGGCCCGTTCGGCCGGCTCCACCCTCGAGTGGGAGGGCCGGGAGATCACCATCGAGGACGCCTCCACGGCCGACTACTCCGGCCTGGACATCGTGCTCTTCTCCGCGGGCGGCGCCACCTCCAAGGCCCTCGCCGAGAAGGTCGCCTCGCAGGGCGCCGTCGTGATCGACAACTCCTCCGCCTGGCGCCGCGACCCCGAGGTCCCCCTCGTCGTCTCCGAGGTCAACCCGCACGCGATTCGCAACCGCCCCAAGGGCATCATCGCGAACCCGAACTGCACCACGATGGCCGCGATGCCGGTGCTGCGCCCGCTGCACGACGAGGCCGGTCTGACGGCGCTGATCGCCACCACCTACCAGGCCGTGTCCGGCTCGGGCCTGGCGGGCGTCGCCGAGCTCAAGGGCCAGGCCTGCGCGGTCTCCGAGGCGGCCGACCAGCTGACCTTCGACGGCGACGCGGTGGAGTTCCCCGAGCCCGCCGTCTACAAGCGGCCGATCGCCTACAACGTGATCCCGCTCGCCGGCTCGATCGTCGACGACGGCTCCTTCGAGACCGACGAGGAGCAGAAGCTCCGCAACGAGTCCCGCAAGATCCTGGAGATCCCGGAGCTCAAGGTCTCGGGCACCTGCGTGCGCGTGCCGGTCTTCGCCGGCCACTCCCTCCAGGTCAACGTCCGCTTCGAGCGTCCGCTGAGCGTGGAGCGCGCCTACGAGCTGCTGGGGGACGCCCCGGGCGTCGAGCTCTCGGAGATCCCGACCCCGCTGCAGGCCGCCGGCAAGGACGCCTCGTACGTGGGCCGCATCCGCGTCGACGAGACCACCGAGAACGGCCTCGCGCTGTTCCTCTCCAACGACAACCTGCGCAAGGGCGCCGCGCTGAACGCGGTCCAGATCGCGGAGCTGGTCGCGGAGGAGCTGCGCGGCTGATCCCGCTCGCACCATCGAGTCGAAGGGCGGCACCGTCACGGTGCCGCCCTTCGGCGTTCCCTACGGGATTCCTCCCTACGGCGTTTCGCCCTGTGCCCGGCGGGCCTCGAAGAGGTAGCAGCCGTACTCGGCCGAGCGGACGTGGACGAGCTCGGTCCGCGGATCCTCGAAGGCCTCCGTCAGCGCCCGCCCGACCACCGCTTCCGGGTCTTCGGCGAGGTCGAGGACCCGCCCGCCGAGGATGTGGCCGGCCGCGTCGTAGCGGCGGGCCGTGCGCAGGGCCCCCGGGTGAGCGAAGGGAAGGCCCGTCGCCGGCGCCGGTCCCCCGCAGTCGGCGGCGTGGATGAACACCGGGCCCTGCTCGTCGTAGGCCCCCGGGTCGACGCCGGTCGTGGCGGCCCAGCGGCGCAGCGGGGCGTACGCGACGAGGGCGATCCGCTCGCCGGGGGCGCTGCGGCGCAGGCAGCAGCGCAGCGGGGCGCCGCCCTCCGGGTCCTCGTACGGCGAGCAGGGCCGTCCGGCGTCGTCGAGGGTGCGCAGCCGGGCGAGGACGGGTGGGGCGATGGCGAGCACGGTGTGGGTGGTCATGGGGTCCAGGGTGCGCCCCGCGGACCGGTCTGAGCTGGCAGAAATCGGACGTCGAGTTTCGCCCGTGGATTACTCCGGCGCGGTGGCCCGGCCCGCGTGGAAGGATGGGCCGGAACGTCACCATCGAAGGAGATGACCGCGTGCCAGGCACGAATCTGACCCGTGAAGAGGCTCAGCAGCGCGCAAAGCTGCTCAGTGTCGACTCGTACGAGATCGAGCTCGATCTCAGCGGCGCGCAGGAGGGTGGCACATACCCCTCCGTGACCACCGTGCGCTTCCAGTCCGCCGAGGCCGGCGCCGAGACCTTCATCGACCTGGTCGCTCCGGCCGTGCACGAGGTCGTCCTCAACGGCAAGTCGCTCGACGTGGCCGCGGTCTTCCGGGATTCCCGGATCGCGCTCGCGCACCTGGCCGCCGGGGCCAACGAGCTCCGCGTCGTCGCCGACTGCGCGTACACGAACACCGGTGAGGGTCTGCACCGCTTCGTCGACCCGGTCGACGAGCAGGCGTACCTGTACACCCAGTTCGAGGTCCCGGACGCGCGCCGCGTGTTCGCGAGCTTCGAGCAGCCCGACCTGAAGGCGACGTTCCGGTTCACCGTGACGGCCCCCGCGGGCTGGACGGTCATCTCGAACTCCCCGACGCCGGACGCTCCGGCGGACAACGTCTGGCGCTTCGAGCCCACCCCGCGCATCTCCACGTACATCACGGCCCTGATCGTCGGTCCGTACCACGCGGTGCACAGCTCCTACGAGGGCGCGGACGGGCAGTCCGTCCCGCTCGGCATCTACTGCCGTCCCTCGCTCGCCGAGTTCCTCGACGCCGACGAGATCTTCGACGTGACCCGGCAGGGCTTCACCTGGTTCCAGGAGAAGTTCGCGTACGACTACCCGTTCGCGAAGTACGACCAGCTCTTCGTGCCGGAGTTCAACGCGGGCGCGATGGAGAACGCGGGCGCGGTGACCATCCGCGACCAGTACGTCTTCCGCTCGAAGGTCACGGACGCGGCGTACGAGACGCGCGCCGAGACGATCCTGCACGAGCTCGCCCACATGTGGTTCGGCGACCTCGTCACCATGGAGTGGTGGAACGACCTGTGGCTGAACGAGTCGTTCGCCACCTACACCTCCATCGCCTGCCAGGCGTACGCGGAGGGCTCGAAGTGGCCGCACGCCTGGACCTCCTTCGCCAACTCCATGAAGACCTGGGCGTACCGGCAGGACCAGCTGCCCTCCACGCACCCGATCATGGCCGACATCCGTGACCTGGACGACGTCCTGGTCAACTTCGACGGCATCACGTACGCCAAGGGCGCCTCGGTCCTCAAGCAGCTCGTGGCCTACGTCGGCCAGGACGCCTTCTTCAAGGGCGTGCAGGCCTATTTCAAGGCGCACGCCTTCGGGAACACGCGCCTGTCGGACCTGCTGGGCGCCCTGGAGGAGACCTCCGGCCGCGACCTGACCGCCTGGTCGAAGGCGTGGCTGGAGACGGCCGGCATCAACATCCTGCGCCCCGAGATCGAGACGGACGAGAACGGCTCCATCACCGCCTTCGCCGTCCGCCAGGAAGCCCCGGCGCTGCCCGCCGGCGCCAAGGGCGAGCCGGTCCTGCGCCCGCACCGCATCGCGGTCGGTCTCTACGACCTGATCGACGGCAAGCTGGTGCGCGGCGAGCGGATCGAGCTGGACATCGACGGCGACCTCACCGCCGTGCCGGAGCTGATCGGCCGGACCCGTCCGGCCGTGGTCCTGCTGAACGACGACGACCTGTCGTACGCCAAGGTCCGCCTCGACGAGGTGTCCCTCGCCAACGTCACCGCGCACCTGGGCGACTTCACCGAGTCGCTGCCGCGCGCGCTGTGCTGGGCCTCGGCCTGGGACATGACCCGCGACGGCGAACTGGCCACCCGCGACTACCTCGCCCTCGTCCTGTCGGGCATCGGCAAGGAGTCGGACATCGGCGTCGTCCAGTCGCTGCACCGCCAGGTCAAGCTGGCCGTGGAGCTGTACGCCGACCCGGCGTGGCGCGACCAGGGCCTGGCCATCTGGACGGAGGCCTCGCTGGAGCACCTGCGTGCGGCCGAGCCGGGCAGCGACCACCAGCTGGCGTGGGCCCGCGCCTTCGCGGCGACGGCCCGTACCGAGGAGCAGCTGACCTACCTGGCGGCGCTGCTGGACGGCTCGGCGGAGGTCAAGGGCCTGGCCGTGGACACCGAGCTGCGCTGGGCGTTCCTGGAGCGCCTGGTCGCCACCGGCGTCGCCGACGAGCCGGCCATCGCGGCCGAGCTGGAGCGGGACAAGACCGCGGCGGGCGAGCGGCACGCGGCGACCGCCCGCGCGGCGCGTCCGACGGCGGAGGCCAAGGCCGAGGCCTGGGCTTCGGTCGTCGAGGGCGATTCGCTCCCGAACGCGGTGCAGGAGGCGGTGATCGGCGGCTTCGTCCAGACCGATCAGCGCGAGCTCCTCGCCCCGTACACGGCGAAGTACTTCGCGGCGGTCAAGGAGGTCTGGGAGACCCGTAGCCACGAGATCGCCCAGCAGATCGCGGTGGGGCTCTACCCGACCCTCCAGGTCTCCGCGGAGACCCTCGCGGCGACGGACGCCTGGCTGGCCTCGGCCGAGCCCAACGCGGCCCTGCGGCGTCTCGTCTCCGAGTCCCGCGCCGGTGTCGAGCGCGCGCTGACGGCCCAGGCCGCCGACGCGGCTGCCGCTGCCGCTCAGGTCTGAGGGGCTCCCGGGCTCTGCCCGCACCCGTGAGAGCACGGTTGTCCCCCGGGTGCGGCGCCGCTCCCGGGACTCCGCCCCGGACCCCGCGCCTCAAACGCCGGCGAGGCTGGATTCGGCTGACGCCGTCCGCCCGACGAGGCTGGGTTGCCCGCAGGGCAACTCCAGCCCGTCCGGCGTTTGAGGACCGGGTCCGGGCAGAGCCCGGGGAACGGGCGAAGGGCGGGTAGGGGACCTCCGCCCCGCGCAGCGGGATAGGTCGCTGCGCGGACTCTGCCCCGCGCAGCGGCACACCCCGCAGCTGCGGCTACGGCCGGGCGGCGGCGACGGACCGCAGGGCCGCCAGGACGTGCGCCACGGCGGGCGCCGACTCCGAGCCCCGCCGCAGGGCGGCGATGACGTGCCGGGTCGGCCGGTCGTGGGACAGCACGCGGACGGCGACGCCCGAGGCGCGGCTCGCCACCATCCGGGGAACCAGTGCCACTCCCATGCCCGCCTCCACCATCGCGAGGATCGCGGTCCACCCGGACGCCGAGTGCGCCTGCTCCGGCACGAACCCCGCCGCCTCGCACGCATTGCGGGTGATCTCCGACCAGGGCCCGGAGCCCCCGTAGATCCACGGGTCCCCGGACAGGTCCGCGAGCCTCAGCTCCGCCGCGCCGGCCAGCGGGTGGTCCGGGGGCAGGGCCACGTCGAGGGGGTCCTCCAGCAGGGTCCTGCGGGTGAAGCGGGGATCGCGGGCCGTCGGGGCGTGGGCCGCGAGGGAGAGCGCGAGGTCGACGACCCCGGCGGACAGCAGCTCGTAGGACTCGGCGGCCTCGGTTTCCCGTACGCGGACCTCCACGCCGGGGTGCGAGCGCCTCAGGACGGCGACCGCCGGGACCACGAGGACCGGTACGGCGGTGGAGAAGGCCCCGATCCGGACCTCCCCCGCTTCCCCCGCGAGGTATCCGGTGAGCTCGGCGTCGGCCCGCTCCAGCTGTGCGAACACGGCCTCCGCGTGGCGCAGTACGAGGTGGGCGGCGTCGGTGAGCCGGACCCGGCGGCCCTGGGCCTCCAGCAGCGGGACCCCCAGCATCCTGGCCAGGTTGGTCAGCTGCTGCGAAACGGCCGAGGGCGTCATGTGCAGCGCCTCGGCCGTGGCGGTCACGGTCCCCTGTTCGGCGAGGGTCCGCAGGATCCGCAGCTTCTTGATGTCCCACTCGATCATGGGACCGAACCTACCGCCGGGCACCCAGACCCACGCCGCCCAGGATCAGCGCCATGCAGAGGAGCTGCGTGGGGCCGGTGGTCTCGCCGAGGAGCAGCAGGCCGAGGCCCGCGACGCAGACCGGCTGGAGGTAGTAGACGACTCCGGCGCGGGCGGCGCCGATCATCCCGATGGCCTTGTTCCAGGCGAAGAAGGCGACGGCGGAGGAGAAGACGCCGACGTACAGGAGCATTCCGGCGGTGGAGGGGGTGACCTGGAAGCCGCCCTGGACGCCGACGGACACCGCGTAGGCGGGGGCGAGCATCAGGGCGCCGAGGACGAAGGTGGTGAGCAGGAAGGCGAGGCCGCCCAGTTCGGCGGGCTTGCGCTTGAGGAGCGCGCTGTACGTGGCGAAGGAGAGGGCGGCGCCGAACATCCACAGGTCGCCGGCGGCGAAGTCGAAGCGGATCGATCCCTTGCCGACCAGGAGGAGCACGCCCAGGGCCGCGAGGGCCAGGCCGAAGGTGCGCCGGGCTCCGAGCCGTTCGCCGCCGAGGCGGGCGTACAGGGCCATGATGACCGGCGAGGCGGCCATGATCATGCCCATGTTGGAGGCGGAGGTGGTCAGTCCGGCCTGGTGCACGAGGGTGTTGTAGAGGGTGACTCCGAAGAGGGTGGCCAGGGCGATGTAGCCGAAGTGCTTGCGGATCAGGGCCCGCTGCTGCCAGGCCTGCCGGGCGGCGAAGGGGGCGACGGCCACGGTGGCGATCACCCAGCGCCAGAACACGGCCTGGACGGGCGGGATGCTGTCCGCCATGCCCCGGGTGGCGACGAAGCTGCCGGACCAGACGACCGTGGCGATCAGGGCGAGCAGGACGCCGAGACCGGCGGCCCCCTTCTTCGCCTTGCCGGGCAGCGCCTTGCCGGGCAGTGCTTGCTGCGGGACGGTCGGGATGGTGCGGACGCGGTCCGTGACGGCCACTGTGTGTCTCCCCCTCGGGGTTCGGAGTGTCGGTTCGTTGGTCTACCGTCGCACCGAGCCACCCGTCAGGTCCATCGAAACATTTTGATTGGTTCCTTCAGCAGAAGCGAACGGTTCGGCCTTCGGCTTCGGGGCGCCCGCCGCGAGCTGTCCCGCGACCGTGGCGCCGAAGGCGATCGCCATGCCCACCACCTGCACCGGCGACAGGCTCTGCCCCAGGGCGGCCCAGCCGATGACCGCGGCGGTGAGCGGCGAGAGCGGGCCGAGGAGGGTGACCGATGTGGCGGTGAGCTGCCCGATGCCGCGGATCCAGAGCCAGTACGCGATGCCGGTGTTGATCAGCATCATGTAGCCGTAGCCGAGGAAGGCCTTGCCGTCGAGGGCCGGCGGCGCCCCCTCCAGCAGCACGGCGACCGGGATGATGACCAGGCCGCCCGCGGTGAGCTGCCAGCCGGTCATGGCCAGCGGGCCGACGCCCTCCGGGCGCCCCCAGCGCTTGGTCATGACGATGCCCGCGCCCATCGAGGCGGAGGAGACCACGCCGGCCACCACCCCGACCGGATCGAGCTCCGCCTGCGCGGTCAGCACCACCATGCCGACGCCGAAGGCCGCCACGACGGCGGCGAGCACGGTCCGCAGCCGGGCCCGCTCGCCCAGGAGGAGGGCGGCGAGCCCCACGACAAACAGCGGCCCCAGGGAGCCCAGTACGGCCGCGACCCCGCCGGGCAGGCGGTAGGCGGAGAGGAACAGGAGCGGGAAGAAGGCCCCGATGTTGAGCCCGCCCAGGACGGCCGCCTTCCACCACCACTGCCCCGTGGGCAGCTTCCGCGCGAGGGCCGTGAGCAGCAGCCCGGCGGGCAGGGCCCGCATCACCCCGGTGAACAGCGGCCGGTCGGGCGGCAGCAGCTCGGAGGCCACGAAGTAGGTGGAGCCCCAGGAGATGGGGGCGAGGGCGGTCAGGACGACGGTGGTGGCGCGGTTCACGGCGGTGCTCCTCCGGCAGGATGAGTAGCTCACTTGGGAGTAGCTTAGCAGTAAGCTACTTTCCTGCGAGCTACTTTCTTGCCAACGAACAAGCGGAAGCCGGATACTGCGCCTATGACCGACAAGGACCCCGTCGACGCGATCGCGGACCAGTGGTTCGCGGTGCGCCCCGATCTGGACACCGCACCCATGGCCGTCTTCGGCCGTATCTACCGGATCTCCAAAGCCATGGGCGACGCCATGGAGAAGGCCTACGGGCGCTACGGAATCTCGCGCGGGGAGTTCGACGTCGTGGCCACGCTGCGCCGGAGCGGAACCCCGTACACCCTCTCGCCCCGCCAGCTCTCGGCCACGCTGATGCTCACCACGGGCGGGATGACGGGACGGCTGGACAAGCTGGAGAAGGCCGGGCTGCTCCGCCGCAGCCCCGATCCGGACGACCGGCGGGGGCTGCGCGTGACCATCACCGACCGGGGCCTCGCACTCATCGACGAGGCGGTCGAGGCGGGACTGGAGGTGCAGCGCGAAGCGCTCACCGGGCTGGACGCGGAGGAGATCACGGCGCTCACCGGGCTGCTGCGCAAGGTGATGGCAGGGGCGCCGTAGACACAGGAGCCCCGCAGACAGGAGCCCCGTGGACAGGGGCCCGTGGACAGGGGAGCCGGGCCGCGGAATCCGGACCCGGGTACGACTGAGCGCCGGGTGTCCTCACGGACCCCCGGCGCCTTCGTTCAGTCTTCGGTCAGCTCTCGTTCTGCGTCTTGCGCGACTTGTCGCCGACCATCACCAGACCGGTGATGAGCAGGAACAGCACGATCGGCGCGGCCACGTAGAGGCCGAGCGTCTCGGCGACGCTCAGGCCCGGACCCGGGTCGTCGCCGTCGTCACGGGTGAGCGCGAGGGCGGGAGACGTCATCAGCAGCATCATCAGCGTCGTTCCGGCCGTGACGGCGCCGGCGCGCAGAGCGTTCTTCTTGTCCACGGTGCAAACGTAGCGAACACCTAAACTCCGCGCGCGCCCGGGGGTGCCGTACGGGTTCCCACCGCCCCCCGCACCGCCCCCAGCAGGGCGTTCGCCCGCGGCGAGGCGGCCAGTGCCTCCAGGGTCAGCGGCCGGCCCTCCGCGTCGGCGACCGGGAGCCGCCAGTTGGGGTACTGGTCCCAGGTGCCGGGCAGGTTCTGCGGCCGCCGGTCCCCCACCGCGTCGGGCAGCCAGACCCCCACCAGCCGGGCCGGGGTGCGCAGCAGGAACCCGTACAGGGACCGCACGGCCGCCTCCTCGCCCTTGGTGTCGAGCCCGAGGTCCTCCAGTACGTCCAGCCAGCGCGCGGTGTCGGCGGCGTCCTCGGCGCGCTCCCGCTCCGCCGGGCGGGTCAGCAGGCCCAGCCGGTCGCGCAGTTCCACGTGGGAGCCGGCCAGTTTGGCGGCCGTGGGCGGCAGATCGTGGGTGGTCACGGTGGCCAGGCAGTCGGCCCGCCAGCGCTCCGGCTCCAGCGGCTCCCCGTCCCCGCCCCAGTCGCGCTCGAACCAGAGCACCGAGGTGCCCAGCACCCCGCGCCGGGCCAGCGCCTGACGGACCCCCGGCTGCACGGTGCCGAGGTCCTCGCCGATGACCAGGGCCCCCGCCCGGTGGGCCTCCAGGACCAGCAGGGCGAGCATCGCCTCCCCGTCGTACGAGACGTACGCGCCTTCGGCGGGCGGGGCCCCTTCCGGGATCCACCAGAGCCGGAACAGTCCCATGACGTGGTCGATGCGCAGGGCGCCCGCGTACCGGAACACCCCCCGCAGCAGGGCCCGCAGCGGCGCGTACCCGGTGTCGGCCAGCCGGTCGGGCCGCCACGGGGGCAGCCCCCAGTCCTGGCCGCGCGCGTTGAAGGCGTCCGGCGGGGCGCCGACGCAGACGGCCCGGGCGTAGTGGGGGGCTCCGAAGGGGGCTCCGGTGGCGTCCGAGCCCTCGGGGTGCACCCCGACGGCCAGGTCGTGCACGATGCCGACCGCCATCCCGGCCTCCTTGGCGGCCCGCTGGGCCGCTGCGAGCTGGGCGTCGGTGAGCCAGACCAGCCAGCGGTGGAAGTCGGCCCGCACCCGCGGGTCCTCCCCGGCGTGCCCGGCGCACCAGACGGCGTGCCGGTCCAGCTCCTCACCCTGCTCGGCACGGAACTCCCCGTAGGCCGCCTCCCGTTCGGGGCTGCGCGGGACGGCGTACAGCAGCTCCAGGGCGGCCCGCTTGAGGGACCAGACGGCGTCCCGGTCGATCAGCGCCCCCTTCTCCAGCACCTCGCGCCGCAACTCCGCCCCCCGGTCGGCCAGTTCCGTGAGGGCGGCCCGGTCCGGGCAGTCGGCGTACTCGGGGACGTCCTCGATCCGCAGGTGCACCGGGTCGGGGAAGCGGCGCGAGGACGGCCGGTAGGGGGAGGGGTCGGTCGGGGTGCCGGGCACGGCCGCGTGCAGCGGGTTGACCTGGACGAAGCCGGCTCCGTGGACGCGGCCCGCCCAGCGCGCCAGCTCCGCCAGGTCGCCCAGGTCACCCATGCCCCAGGAGCGCTCGGAGAGCACCGAGTAGAGCTGGACGAGCAGCCCGTGGGTGCGCTCGGGCGCCGCCGGGGCCCGGTCGGGGGCCATGATCAGGGTGGCGCTGGCCGTGCGGCCGTCGGGGGCCTCGGCGTGGATCCGGTGCACGCCGAGCGGCGGCTCCCCCGCTTCGGCCGCACTCCAGGGCGCCCGCGGCTCCTGGGGGGCCGCCCGGCCCGCCGCCTCGGGCGGCCCGCTCCCCTCCGCCTCCAGCAGGGTCCGGGTCCCGGGCGGGAGCGCGCCCAGCTCCACGGGCGGCCGGGACCCGGCCCACCACACCATGACGCGCGGCAACAGCCGGTGCGCCGCGTCGTGTTCGGCTGCGGCCAGGTCGGCCCGCACGGACTCCGGGGTGTCCGTGTCCACCCCCAGCTGCCGCAGTACGGCGGCGACGGTGGCCTCCGGTACCCGCAGGGTGACGTCCTCGGCGGGCTGGTAGGTGGTGGCGACTCCGTACAGGGCCGCGAGCCGGGCGAGGTCGTCCATCAGGTTCCTTGTCGTCTAGTCACCCGCGGCGGCCGCCGCGGCATGGGTGGTCGGCTCGCTGGTCAGCGGGGCCTCGCAGGCGAGCGGGGGCTCACTGGTCAACGGCGCGTGCGCGGCGTCGGCGAGCGACGGCTCGCTGGTCAGGGGCAACTCGTCCGGTCCGGACTGGGCCGGCAGGTGGGCGAGCGGCGGACGCCGTTTCCGGGCGGGCACGGCGGATCCGGCGGCCGATATGGCGGCGGATATGGCGGTGGTGGCGCTGGTGGCGTTCTCGGTTTTCACGGCCTTGGTGTTCACCGGCAGGCTCTCCTTCGTACGTGAGGATCGTTTCGGACCCGTGGACGGCTCCCACTGTGTCGGTCCGCGCGCCGTCCGCGCACCACCGACAGCGGAAATTCTCCTGTGCGGTCCGTGAATCCGTACAGACGTGCCTGCGTTCGGGCCGTGCGCGGGAGGTGTTGCGGAGCTCCGCGCCGCTCACCGCACGCCCGGAGCCTTCGCCCTGGCGTGCGGGATCGTCGGGAACACCCTCCGGCGCGCGACCCGGAGGACATCCCAGCCATACCCCGTCGGCGCCGCCGCATTCCTGGCCGATCCAGGTCAGATCACCCGCGGGCGTTGACACCCCGGCCGTGCGGATGGTGGGCTCTGGCTCGTTCGTACGAGCGGGAGACGACTCGGGACGGGGTGGCTCCGTGCAGATCAGGGGCAGCAAGCGGGCCACGGCGACCGCCGCGGCGGTCGCCGTCATCGGTGCGCTGCTGAGCGGCTCGGCGGTCGTGGGTCCCCCCACCGCTTTCACCGCACCCACCTCGCCGGACGCGCCGGACACGCCCTCCGCGCCCGGCACCGCCGCGGCTCCCGCCGCGCTGCGCGACCCGGTTCCCCTCCCCGCACCCGCCCCCGTGCTCGACCCCGGCACCCCTCCGGCGCGCGCCGCCGCCGAAGGGCCCGCGGTGTACCCCCGGCCGCAGTCGACGGCCGTCGACCCGGCGCGCGCGGTGCCGCTGGGCGCCGAGGCCGTCCTGGTGCTGCCCACGGACGTGGACCCGTACGCCGCCCAGCTGGTGCGCGAAGCCCTGCGCGGGGCGGGCGTACGGACCCTGCACGAGCGGGCCGACGGGGAACCGCTGCCCGCTGCGGGACCCGTCGTACGCCTCCAAGGGCCGGATGCGGAGCGGGCGCTGCGGGCCCTGGGCGCGAGCGAGGCCGGCGACCTGCCGGCCGGCGGCTACCGGCTGGCCGTGGGCCGCGCCGAGGGGCGGGACACGGTCGCCCTGGCGGGCGTGGGCGAGGACGGGCTGTTCCACGCGGCGCAGACGCTGCGTCAACTGCTGGCGCAGGGCGGCGGGAAGGCCCCCGGGGTCCTCGTACGGGACTGGCCGTCCGCCCCGGTGCGCGGGATCACGGAGGGGTTCTACGGGACTCCCTGGACGGCCGCCCAGCGGCTCGCGCAGGTGGAGTTCATGGGCCGCACCAAGCTGAACCGGCTGCTGCTCGCCCCCGGGGACGACCCGTACCGGACCACGGAGTGGCGCCGCGACTACCCGGCCGCGCAGGCGGCGGAGCTGCGGGAGCTGGCCGAACGGGCGCGCGCCAACAAGGTGGTGCTCGCCTGGGCGGTGGCGCCCGGGCAGTCGATGTGCCTGGCCTCCTCGGCCGACCGGGCGGCGCTCGCACGCAAGCTGGACGCCATGTGGGACCTCGGATTCCGGGCGTTCCAGGTGCAGTTCCAGGACGTCAGCTACACCGAGTGGGGCTGCCGGGACGACCGGGAGCGGTACGGCAGGGGCCCGAAGGCTGCCGCGAAGGCGCACGCCGAGGTCGCGGGCGAGCTGGCCGCGCACCTGGCCCGGCGCTACCCGGGGGCGCCCGCCCTGTCGCTGCTGCCGACCGAGTACTACCAGGAGGGCGCGACGCCCTACCGGACCGCGCTCGCCGAGTCCCTGGACGACCGGGTGGAAGTGGCCTGGACGGGCGTCGGCGTGGTCCCGCGCACCATCACCGGGCCGGAGATGACCGGGGCGCGCGCCGCGCTCGGGCAGCACCCCCTGGTCACCATGGACAACTACCCCGTCAACGACTGGGATCCGGGCCGGATCTTCCTCGGCCCGTACGCGGGACGCGACCCGGTGGTCGCGAGCGGATCGGCGGCCGTACTGGCCAACGCGATGCCCCAGGGCACGCTGTCGCGCATCCCGCTGTTCACCGCGGCGGACTTCACGTGGAACCCGCGCGGCTACCGGGCCGCCGACTCCTGGGCGGCGGCCGTCGCCTCGCTCGCCGGACCCGACCCCAAGGCCCGGGCGGCGCTGGCCGCGCTGGCCGGGAACAACGCCTCCTCGGGCCTCGCCCAGCCCGAGTCCGCCTACCTGGTCCCGCTGATGGAACAGTTCTGGCGGGCCCGCAGCTCCGGGGACCCGGCGGCCGGCGAGCGGCTGCGCGCCGCCTTCCGCGTGCTGCGCGAGGCCCCGGACCGGCTGCCCGCACTCGCCGGGGAGGCCGGGCCCTGGCTGTCGCGGCTCGCGCGCTACGGGACCGCCGGGGAACTGGCGCTCGACGTCCTCCAGGCGCAGGCCCGCGGGGACGGGGCGGCGGCCTGGCGGGCATCGCGGGCCCTCACCGCCGCCCGCGCGGCGCTGTCCGGAGCGGAGGCCGCCCGGGTCGACAAGGCGGTGCTGGACCCCTTCCTGACGCGGGCCGCTGCCGAGGCCGACGCGTGGACCGGCGCGGCCCGCGCGCCCGGCACGGTGACCCGGCAGGCCGACGCGTGGACGGTCGAGCTGTCCGGTGCCCGGCCGGTGTCGGTGGTGACCGTGATGACCGACCCGCTGCCGCCCGGCAGCCGGGGCGCCGTGGAGGCCCGCGTACCGGGAGAGGGCTGGCGCAAGGTCGCGGACGCGGCGGTGTCGGGCTGGACCCAGGCGGACCTGGGCGGCCTGCGGGCCGACGCGGTCCGGCTCGTCTGGTCGGGTCCGGCTCCGGCCGTGCACGGCGTGGTCCCGTGGACGGCGGACGGCCCGGAGGCCCGCTTCGAGCTGGCCCCGGCCGTGGACGCGGAGATCGGCGGGGCCCCGCAGCGCATCCCGGCGCAGCTGTCCGCACTGCGTCCCGGCGAGGTCCGCGGCCCCCTGTCGGCGACGCCGCCGCCGGGGATCTCCGTACGCCTGCCGGAGACGGCCGCGGCCGCGCGCGGTACGACGGCGACCGTCCCGGTGGAGGTCGCGGTGGCCGCGGGCACGGCGCCGGGCACCTACGAGGTTCCGGTCGCCTTCGGCTCCCAGACCCACACGCTGAAGGTCCGCGCGCATCCGCGCACGGCCGGCCCGGACCTGCTGCGCTCCGCCGTGGCCTCGTCCTCCGCCGACGAGACCCCGGCGTTCCCCGCCTCGGGGGCGCTTGACGATTCCCCGGCCACCCGCTGGTCCTCGCCGGCGGCCGACGGGGCCTGGTGGCAGGCGGAGCTGCCGGCTCCGGCGCGGATCGGGCTGCTGCGGCTGCGCTGGCAGGAGGCCTACCCGTCCCGGTTCCGTGTGGAGACCTCTGCGGACGGTGTCACCTGGCATCCGTCGGCGACGGTCGCCTCGCGCGGCGGGGTGGACTCCGTCCACCTGGACCCGGTGGCCGCCCCGGCCCGCTTCGTCCGGGTCACCTGCGAGGCCCGGGCCACCCGCTACGGCTGCAGCCTGCTGGGCGCCGAAGCCTTCGCGGTGGCCCCGTAGGGCGCCGGGCAGCCCTGCGGGGCAGTCCCCTACCCGCCCTTCGCCCGTTCCCCGGGGCTCCGCCCCGGACCCCGCGCCTCGAACGCCGGTGAGGCTGAATTGGGCCGCGCGGCGGCACATCCAGCCCGTCCGGCGTTCGAGGACCGGGTCCGGCTCAGGGGGTTACGACGCGACCGCCACTGCGGCGACCGGGACCCCGATGCGGTCCAGCGCGTCCTCCGCCCCGTACGGCTGGAGGTACGGCATCCAGCACGGATCCCGGTGCCCCGTCCCGATGATCCGCCAGGCCAGCCCGGACGGCGGAGCCGGCTGGTGCCGCAGGCGCCAGCCGAGGTCGACGAGGTGCCGGTCGGCCTTGACGTGGTTGCAGCGGCGGCACGCGGCGACGACGTTGTCCCAGGCGTGCTGTCCGCCCCGGCTGCGCGGGATGACGTGATCGACACTGGTGGCGACGGCCCCGCAGTACATGCAGCGGCCGCCGTCCCGGGCGAACAGCGCGCGGCGGGTGAGTGGAACGGGCCCCCGGTAGGGGACCCGCACGAAGCGCTTGAGCCGAACCACGCTGGGCGCGGGGACGGCCCTTGTCGCGCTGTGCAGAAAGGCGCCGGATTCTTCCAGGGAGACCGCTTTGTTCTCCAGGACGAGGACGAGCGCGCGACGGAGCGGTACGACGCCGAGGGGCTCGTACGACGCGTTGAGGACCAGGACGTGCGGCACGGACTGCCTCCTTGTACGCCGGCGGCGCGTGGCTCGCGCCGGGACGATCTGCTTTCCAGTCTCCCCTTACGGCTGGTCGAAGCGCCACCACGCGCCCGTAACGGGTCCGAGGTGTTTTCGACCACACCCGCTTCATCCCCGCGTGAGTCTGGTCTCTCCCTCGAACATGGCAACAAGTCCGGGCAAGTGCCCCGTTAGGGTGGATGGTCTGCCCGCCCCACCCCTTCCGCGGGCAGGACGCCACATCTGGAGGTTCCCGCCGTGCCCAGGCCTGCCGCACTGCTCCCGCTCGCAGCCGACAACCCGGACGCTTCCGAAACGATCAGAGAAACCCACGAGAGCGTCACGAACGCCGCCAGTTTCATAGAGGAGAACTGGGCCGGATGGCTGTACCTGGGCCTGCGGATCCTCCTCATCCTGGTCATCGCCTTCGCCCTGCGTTCGGTGGTCCGCAAGTCGCTGACCAAGCTGATCACCCGGATGAACCGCGGCGCCGATGCCGTGGAGGGCACGGCTCTGAGCGGGCTGCTGGTCAACGCGGAGCGGCGTCGCCAGCGGTCCGAGGCCATCGGTTCGGTGCTGCGTTCGGTGGCCTCGTTCCTGATCCTCGGCACGGCCGGCCTGATGGTGCTCGGCGCGCTCGACATCAACCTGGGACCGCTGCTGGCGAGCGCCGGTGTGGCGGGTGTGGCGATCGGTTTCGGCGCCCGGAACCTGGTCACGGACTTCCTCTCCGGCGTGTTCATGATCCTCGAGGACCAGTACGGCGTCGGCGACAAGATCGATGCCGGGGTGGCCTCGGGCGAGGTCGTCGAGGTGGGCCTGCGCGTCACCAAGCTGCGCGGCGACAACGGCGAGATCTGGTACGTCCGCAACGGCGAGATCAAGCGGATCGGCAACCTCAGCCAGGGCTGGGCCACGGCGAGCGTGGCGGTGCAGGTCAAGCCGACCGAGAGCCTTTCCCACATCCGCGAGGTGATCAAGGGGATCGCGGACACCATGGCCAAGGAGTCCCCGTGGGACGAGCGGCTGTGGGGCCCGGTGGAGGTGCTGGGCCTGGACGAGGTGCTGCTGGCCTCCATGACCGTGTCGGTGTCGGCGAAGACGATGCCCGGCCAGCAGTTCTCCGTGGAGCGCGAGCTGCGCTGGCGGATCAAGGACGCCTTCGACGCCGCGGGCATCGGGATCGTCGGGGGCCTGCCGGCGCCCGAGGAGGACGCGGCCCCGGCCGACCCCTCGGCTTCGGTCGCCCCGCCGTCGGCGCTGGCGAACCCGACCTCTCCGCAGTCCCTGGCCACCGCGGAGATCCCGCCGCCGGCCGCGGGCGGCTCGGTCTCCGGTCCGCGCATCACGAAGTAGCGCCCGCCCCGCTCGTCGCCCGTACGCGTACACCGCTGCCCCCGCAGATCCGATCTGCGGGGGCAGTCGTGTGCGCACCACCGCCGGGTTCGTGTGCGCACCACCATCGAGTTCACGTGCGCACCACCCTTGAGTCGTGCGCGCACCACCATTGACACGAGCGACCCACCAATAGGAAACTTACCTAACAGTTCATCTCCGTGAGGGAGAAGCCACCCCATGCCCGCCACCCCCGGTACGCCCAGCCTGTTGCGCGCCCTGAACGACCGGGCCGCGCTCGAGCTCCTGCTGACGCACGGTCCGCTGTCCCGGACCCGGATCGGGCACCTGACCGGCCTCTCGAAGCCCACCGCCTCCCAGCTGCTGGCCCGCCTGGAGGCCGCCGGGCTCGTCGTCGCCACCGGCACCGCCACCGGCCGCCCCGGCCCCAACGCGCAGCTCTACACCGTCAACGCGCGGGCCGCCCACGTCGCGGGGCTCGACGTCACCCCGGGCCGGATCCTCGCCTCCGTGGCCGACCTCACCGGCGAGGTGATCGGCAGCCACGAGCTCCCGTACGCGGAGGGCACCGGGCCGGTCGAGCAGGTCAGCCGCGCCCTCGGCGAGGCCGTCAAGGACGCCGGGCTGCACCTCGCCGACATCCACCGGGTGGTCATCGCGACCCCCGGCTCCTTCGACCCCCGCACCGGGGTGCTGCGCTACGCCGACCACCTGGCGGGCTGGCAGTCCCCCACGCTCCTCGACGAGCTCGCCGCGGCCCTGCCGATGCCGGTCGAGTACGAGAACGACGTGAACCTCGCCGCCGTCGCCGAGCAGCGGCTCGGCGCCGCCCGAGGCCACGAGGACTTCGTCCTGCTGTGGAACGAGGAGGGCCTCGGCGCCGCCCTCGTGCTCGGGGGCCGACTGCACCGCGGCTGGACCGGCGGAGCCGGGGAGATCGGCTTCCTGCCGGTCGCCGGGCATCCGCTGGTCCGCCAGGTCACCCGGGTCAACTCCGGCGGCTACCAGGAGCTGGCCGGTGCGCAGGTACTGCCCGCGATGGCGGCCCGGCTCGGCGTCGACGCGCCGCCGGCCGCCGCGGCCGGGGCCGGTTCGGTGCACGGCGCCGTACACGGGGCCGAGTCCGGGGCCATGGTCGAAGCGGCGGCCGCGCTGCTGGCCCAGGCCGCAGCCGCGCCCGAGGGGCCCCACCTGGAACTCCTGCGGGAGTACGCCACCGCCCTCGCCACCGGTCTCGCCTCGCTGGTCGCCGTACTGGACCCGGAGATCGTGATCCTGTCCGGCGCGCTGACCATCGCGGGCGGGGAACCGCTGCGCGAGCTCCTCGAAACCGAACTCGCCGACCTCGCCCCGTCCCGGCCCCGGCTGGTGACCGGCGAGGTCCGGGAACGGCCCGTACTGCGCGGGGCACTGGAGAGCGCCCTCGCCGCGACCCGCGACGAGGTCTTCGACACCTCCCGCCGCTGAACCGCACCACCGGCACCTCCGGCACCTCCCGCCACTGAACCGCACCAACCGCACCAGCCGCACGAGTCCGCACCGCTTCCCACCCGCTCCAGTCCGCACGGCCTCGCCCCGCACGAACCCCCGGCGCACGCAGCCCCGTACAGCTCACCCGCACCACCTGCCCTGCCCCGCACCTCCCCGCGTGAGCCCACACCGCAACACGGCTCCTCCTCCACCCCTCCAGGAAGTCCCCCCGCGCAGAGAGTGACTCCGCCATGCCCGGAATCCGCCGCCTGACCGTCGCCGCCACCGCCGTCGCCGCGATATCCGTACTCGCCACCGCCTGTACGGGCTCCGCCTCCAACACGGCCGCCGACGGCCCGAACAAGGACGTCACCCTCAACTTCTGGCACGGATGGTCCGCCCCCAGCGAGATCAAGGCCATCGAGGACAACATCGCCCGGTTCACCAAGGCCCACCCGAACATCAAGGTGAACGTCACGGGCAACATGACGGACGACAAGATCAACCAGGCGCTGCGCGCCGGCGGGGAGAAGGCCCCCGACGTGGTCTCCTCCTTCACCACCGACAGCGTCGGCAAGTTCTGCAACACCGGCGCCTTCGCCGACCTCAACCCCTTCCTGAAGAAGTCCGGGGTCGACAAGGAGAAGGTCTTTCCCAAGACCCTCTTGGAGTACACCCAGTTCAACGGCAACCAGTGCACGCTGCCGCTGCTGAACGACGCGTACGGCCTCGTCTACAACAAGACCGCCTTCGAGGCCGCCGGGATCACCGAACCGCCCAAGACCTGGAGCCAGTTCGTGGCCGCCGCGCAGAAGCTGACGATCCCCAAGGGGGATTCGTACCAGCAGCTCGGCATCATGCCCACCTACCACGGCTACGAGACCGCCCCCCAGCGCCTGGCCGCCCTGTGGAGCCCGTCCTACTTCGACGCCGACGGCAAGTCCAACCTGGCCAAGGACCCCGGCTTCGCGCAGATGCTGACGGCGCAGAAGGACCTGGTCGGCAAGCTCGGCGGGTACGGGAAGCTGGAGAAGTTCCGCACCACCTTCGGCGACGAGTGGAGTGCCGAACACCCCTTCCACCTGGGCCTGGTGGCCATGCAGATCGACGGGGAGTGGCGGCCCGCCATGGCGAAGGAGGCCGGGGTGAAGTTCGAGATCGGGACCGCGCCGATGCCCGTCCCGGACGACCGGATCGCCGAGTACGGCAAGGGCTACCTCGCCGGCACGATCATGGGCATCGCCTCGGGCAGCAAGAAGCAGAGCGCCGCCTGGGAGCTGACGAAGTACATGACGACCGACACCGAGGCGGTCGTGGAGTTCGCCAACGCCATCCACAACGTGCCCTCGACGCTGGCCGCCCTGGAGTCCCCGAAGCTCCAGGTGAGCCCGGAGTTCAAGACGTTCATCGACATCGCCAAGCACCCGAAGTCGACCACCACCCCGGCGCAGGCGGACGGCGGCACCTACCAGCTGACCTTCACCGACTTCGCGTACGCGGTCGAGAAGGGCGAGGTCGCGGACATCGCGGCCGGTCTCGCCAAGACCGACCAGCAGATCGACACGGACATCGCGAAGGCCAAGTAGCCCGATGGACGGCACCCTCTCCCCCTCCCCCGAACTGCGCGCCAGGCGCCGCAGGTCGGCGCTGCGCTCGGCGGCCTTCATGTCGCCCTGGCTGATCGGGTTCGGCATCTTCTTCGCCTACCCGCTCGTCTCCACCGTCTACTTCTCCTTCACCAAGTACGACGGCTTCCGCCCGCCCGTCTTCAACGGGCTGGACAACTGGACCTACGTCTTCTCCGACCTCCCGATGTTCTGGCCGGCCATGCGCAACACCCTGTGGCTGGTCGTGATCATGGTCGGCTGCCGGGTCGCCTTCGGCCTGGGCATCGGCCTGCTCATCACGAAGATCAAGCTGGGTACGGGCGTCTTCCGCACCCTGTTCTACCTGCCCTACCTGGCCCCTCCGGTGGCGGCGACCCTGGCCTTCGTCTTCCTGCTCAACCCGGGCAGCGGCCCCGTCAACACCCTGCTGGACGCGGTCGGGCTGCCCACGCCCGGCTGGTTCACCGACGCCGACTGGTCCAAGCCCGCGCTGACCGCGCTCGCCGTGTGGGGGGTCGGCGACCTGATGGTCATCTTCATGGCCGCGCTGCTCGACGTACCGCGCGAGCAGTACGAGGCCGCCGAGCTGGACGGGGCCGGCGCGCCGGCGCGCTTCCGCCACATCACCCTGCCGAACATCTCCCCGATCATCCTGTTCGCGGTGGTCACCGGGGTCATCCAGGCGATGCAGTTCTACACGCAGCCCCTGGTGGCGGGGAAAGTGGCGTCCGGCGTGATCGGCGGCTCGGGACAGCCGACCGAGCCCGGGTACCCCGACAAGTCCACGCTGACCCTGCCCCAGGTCATCTACAACGTCGGCTTCCAGCGCTTCGACTACGGCGCCGCGTGCGTGGTCGCCCTGGTGCTGTTCGCCCTCTCCATGGCCTTCACCGCGCTGCTGATGCGGCGGCGCGGCGGCCTGATCGAGGCAGGTGACTGAGGATCATGAGCCAGACCCTCACCCGCGGCGCGGAGCGCTCCCCGCGCCCCGCCGCCCCCGGTACGCCGGAGTCCGCGCGGGCCGTACGCACCGCGCGACGGCGGGCCGCCCTGCACTGGGTGGCCGTGCACTCCCTCGGCGTCGCGGCGGCGCTCTTCTTCGTCCTGCCCTTCGTGTTCCTCTTCCTGACCTCGGTGATGAGCGACCAGCAGGCGCTGACCCGCGACCTGTGGCCGCGCACCTGGGAGTGGGGCAACTACGCGAAGGTGTGGGACACCCCCGGCTTCCTGACCTGGTGGCGCAACACCCTGATGTACGCGGGCCTCGGCACCCTGCTGACCGTGGTCTCCTCGGTGCCCGTCGCCTACGCGCTCGCCAAGTTCCGCTTCCGCGGCCGGCGGCTGTCGCTGCTGCTGGTGATCGCCATGATGATGCTGCCGCCCCAGGTGGTCGTCATCCCGATGTACCTCTTCTGGGCCAAGCAGCTGGACCTGTCCGGCACCCTGTGGCCGCTGATCATCCCGATGGCCTTCGGCGACGCCTTCTCCATCTTCCTGCTGCGCCAGTTCCTGCTGACGATCCCGGACGAGTACCTGGACGCGGCGAAGGTCGACGGCTGCGGCGAGCTGCGCACCCTGCTGCGGGTGGTGCTGCCGATGGCGAAGCCCGGGATCGCGGCCGTGGCGCTGTTCCAGTTCTTCTGTGCCTGGAACGACTACTTCGGCCCGCAGATCTACGCCTCGGACAACCCGGCCGCCTGGACCCTCAGTTACGGACTGGAGTCCTTCAAGGGCGCCCACCACACCAACTGGAACCTCACCATGGCGGCAACAGTGCTGGTCATGGCCCCGGTGATCGTCCTCTTCTTCTTCGCCCAGAAGGCGTTCGTCGAAGGCGTCACCCTGACCGGAGTGAAAGGCTAGTGACCATGAAACTCGCAGTGGTGGGCGGCGGTTCCACCTATACCCCCGAGCTGATCGACGGGTTCGCCCGACTGCGCGACACCCTGCCCATCAGCGAGCTGGTGCTGATCGACCCGGCCGCCG
The DNA here is from genome assembly GCF_042730015.1 of Streptomyces sp. NPDC059957. Lineage (NCBI taxonomy): Bacteria > Bacillati > Actinomycetota > Actinomycetes > Kitasatosporales > Streptomycetaceae > Streptomyces > Streptomyces sp. NPDC059957. The sequence goes on from NZ_JBHWMB010000006.1 coordinate 90,458, forward strand.
ACCGGCTGGAGCTGATCGGCGGCCTGGCCCGGCGGATCTTCGCCAAGCAGGGGCACCCGGGGCTGATCACCACCACCTCCGACCTCGACGCGGGCGTCGCCGACGCGGACGCGGTCCTGCTGCAGCTGCGCATCGGCGGGCAGGCGGCCCGGCTCCAGGACGAGACCTGGCCGCTGGAGTGCGGCTGCGTCGGCCAGGAGACCACCGGAGCCGGCGGCCTCGCCAAGGCGCTGCGCACGGTCCCGGTGGTCCTCGACATCGCCGAGCGGGTCCGGCGCTCCAACCCGGACGCGTGGATCATCGACTTCACCAACCCGGTCGGGATCGTCACCCGCGCCCTGCTGCAGGCCGGGCACAAGGCGGTCGGGCTGTGCAACGTGGCCATCGGCTTCCAGCGCAAGTTCGCCGCGCTGCTCGACCTGACGCCGGCCGACATCCACCTCGACCACGTGGGCCTCAACCACCTCACCTGGGAGCTGGGGGTGCGCAAGGGCGGCCCCGAGGGCGAGAACCTGCTGCCGCAGCTCCTCGCGCGGCACGGCGAGGCCATCGCCGCCGACCTGCGCCTGCCGCGCACGGTCCTGGACCGGCTCGGCGTCGTCCCCTCGTACTACCTGCGCTACTTCTACGCGCACGACGAGGTGGTCCGGGAGCTCGGCACCAAGCCCTCGCGGGCCGCCGAGGTCGCCGCGATGGAGAAGGAACTGCTCGGCCTGTACGGGGATCCCGCGCTGGACGAGAAGCCGGAACTGCTCGCCAAGCGGGGCGGCGCCTTCTACTCGGAGGCCGCCGTGGACCTGGCCGCGGCCCTGCTGGGCGACGGCGGGAGCGCCGTACAGGTGGTCAACACGCTGAACAACGGCACCCTGCCGTTCCTCCCGGACGACGCGGTCGTCGAGGTGCAGGCGCGGGTGGACCGCTCCGGCGCCTCGCCGCTGGCCGTACCCCGGCTGGACCCGCTGTACGCGGGGCTCGTCTCCCACGTCACGGCGTACGAGGACCTCGCGCTGGACGCGGCGCTGCGGGGCGGGCGCGAGCGGGTCTTCAAGGCGCTGCTGGCCCACCCGCTGGTGGGCCAGTTCGACCTCGCCGAGGGGCTCACGGACCGGCTCCTCGCGCACAACAAGGAGCACCTGGCATGGGCGTGAGCCGGCCCCCGAAGGCAGCCGTCCTCGCCGTCGACGCGGGCAACAGCAAGACGGACGTGGCACTGATCGCCGCGGACGGCCGCGTCCTGGGCACCGGGCGCGCGGGCGGCTTCCAGCCCCCGCGCGTCGGGGTGGAGGCGGCGCTGGACGTCCTCGGGCAGGCCGTCGCCGAGGCGGCCGAGGCCGCCGGGCTGCCGGCGGCGGCGGCCGGAGCCCCGTACGCGGGTCCGTACGCCCTGCGGGTCTCGGCCTGTCTGGCCAACGCGGACCTCCCCGTGGAGGAGCTCGGGCTCGCGCAGGCCATCGGTGCGCGCGGCTGGGGCACGGACACCGAGGTCCGCAACGACACCTTCGCGATCCTGCGGGCCGGACTCGGCGAGGGCGGCGGGGGGCCGCGCGGGGTCGCGGTGGTGTGCGGGGCGGGCATCAACTGCGTGGGCATGCTGCCCGACGGGCGCACGGCCCGGTTCCCGGCGCTCGGGCAGATCTCCGGCGACTGGGGCGGTGGTGGCGGACTGGCCGCCGAGGCCATGTGGTGGGCGGCCCGCGCCGAGGACGGGCGCGGCGGCCCCACCGAGCTCGCGGCGGCCCTGCCGGGGCACTTCGGACGGGAATCCATGTACGCGCTGATCGAGGCGCTGCACCTGGGCTCCGTGGAGCCCGTACGGATGCACGAGCTGGTGCCGGTGCTGTTCGCGGTGGCCGCGGCCGGTGATCCGGTCGCCGCGGCCCTCGTCGAGCGGCAGGCCGAGGAGGTCGTGGCACTGGCCTCGGTGGCGCTGGAGCGGCTCGGGCTGCTCGCCGAGGAGGCTCCCGTCCTGCTGGGCGGCAGCGTCCTGGCCGCCCGGCACCCGCAGCTGAACGGCCGGGTGGAGGCCCTGCTGGCCGAACGGGCCCCGCACGCACGGGTCTCGGTGGTGACGGCCCCGCCGGTGCTGGGGGCCGGCCTGCTGGGCCTGGACGCCCTGGGGGCGGGGCCCGAGGCCTACGGGAAGCTGCGTGCCCATTTCGGGTGAACCGTGCCCGCGCCGGAACCATCCCGGCTCGTGGGGCGTAGTAGGACCGGGGGACGGATCGGGGCGGATCGTGCCCGATCCCGGACCGGGTGCTGTGGACGACCGCCACTAAGGCCATACTGCTGCGAAGCACGAAGGACCGAGGGGGAGGTCAGGGTGGCCATCACATCACGCGCGCCCGCGCCCGGCGGCGTCTCGGCGCCCTCCGGGCCGCCGGCGCCGCCGCCCGACGGGCTGCCCCGGCAGGGCACCGCCTGGGCCGAGGGCGTGGAGCGGCTGCGCGCGGCCGCCACCACCGAGCCCGGCCGGCTGCGGATCGTCGGCGCGGCCCTGGCCGCGCTGGTCCTGCTGTTCGGCGCGGTGGCCGTCTGGGAGATCTCCGGCCGGGTCACCGCGGCCGATGACGTCGTGGGCCGCAGCCAGCCGCTGAGCGCCGACGCGGCGAGCATCTACCGCTCCCTCGCGGACGCCGACACCGCCTCCTCCAGCGGTTTCCTCGCGGGCGGCGAAGAGCCCCGCGAGGTCCGCAGCCGGTACGAGAAGGACATCGCCAACGCGTCCCGGCTGCTGGTGAACGCGGCCGCCAGCACCACGGCCGGCGAGGACTCCCGCAAGCAGATCACCCTGCTGAGCGAGCAGCTCCCCCGCTACACCGGCCTGATCGAGCAGGCCCGGGCCACCAACAAGCAGGGTCTGCCGCTCGGCGGCGCCTACCTCCGGTACGCGAACGAGCAGATGAGCACCCAGCTGCTGCCGGCCGCCCAGCGGCTCTACGAGGCGGAGACCGGCCGGCTCTACACCGACTACGACCGGGCCCGCGAGCTGCCCCTGGGCGCGCTCGGGGCCGGTCTGCTCGCACTCGCCGCCCTGGCCCTGGCCCAGCGGCGCAACTACCTGCGTACGAACCGCGTCTTGAACCACGGGCTCGTCGCCGCGACCACCGCCTCGCTGGTGCTGCTGCTGTGGCTGGCCGCGGGGCACACGGTCGCCCGGTCGGGGCTGAGCGAGGCCCGCACGGACGGGCAGGAGTCGCTCAAGGTGCTCAACGACGCGCGGATCGCCTCGCTCCAGGCGCGGGCCAACGAGAACCTGACCCTGATCTCGCGCGGCGCCGTACTGGCCGAGGACAAGAAGTCCGACAAGTACGACGTGGACTTCTCGAACGACATGAAGGACCTGGACGCGGGCCTGGCGACGGCGGCGAAACTGGCCGACGACGCGGCCGGCCGCGACCCCGTGTCCCGCGCCGTGGACGGGGTGAAGCGGTGGAAGGAACTGCACACCGCGGCCCGGCAGACCGACTTGAAGGGCGACTACCAGGGCGCCGTCGGACAGGTCATCGGGGACAAGGACCACAAGGAGCCCACGGGGACCGCCTTCGACACGGTGGACGCCTCGCTGGAAGCGGCCGTGGCCCACGAGCAGCGTGAATTCACCCGGGCGGCGCGGGACGGGCTCGGGGCGCTCGACGGTTTGGTGACAGGCACGGCGGCCCTGGCGGTCGTCGGCGCGGTGGCCGCCCTGCTCGGCATCGGGCGCAGGCTTTCGGAGTACAGGTGAGAGCGATGCCGGGACGGGTGAAGCGCACGGGCGAGGGCTCCGGGGAGTCCGGCCTGGCCGGGGGCACCGCGGTGGCCGCCGAGGGCGCCGCGGAAGGGCAGGAGCCACGCGGTCTGCGGCGGCTGACGGGACGGCTGCGCGGCTGGGGCGGGGTCGGGGCGATGGCCGTGGCCTGCGCGCTGACGGCGGCGGCCGTGCTGCTGCCGCTGGCCCAGGCGGCCCCGGGCAGCCCGCCACCCTCCTCGCTGGTGCGCGAGCCGGCCAGGATGGCCGTCGCTCCGCAGGCCCCCGGGGACACCTGCGAGAACCCCGAGGCGAGCCTGCGCCCCAACGGGCTGGACGGCTCCGCCATCCAGCGGATCCGCGCCGCGGGCCACCTCGTCGCGGGCGTGGACCAGAACAGCTTCAAATGGGGCTACCGCAACCCGGCCGGGGAGCTCGACGGCTTCGACATCGCCCTGGTCAAGGCCATAGCGAAGGACATATTCGGCGAGGACGGCAAGGTCATCTACCGGGCCATCCCCACCAGCCAGCGCATCCCCGCGCTCAAGGACGGCACCGTCGACATCGTCGTGCGCACGATGACCGTCAACTGCAAGCGGCTGGAGGAAGTCGCCTTCTCGACGGCGTACTTCGAGGCCGGGCAGCAGGTGCTGGCCCCCAAGGGCTCGGCGATCACCGGCTACGACGCCTCGCTGAAGGGACGCCGCATCTGCACGGCGGCGGGCTCCACGGCGGAGGCGGCACTGACCGCCCAGTCCTACGGCGCGGTCCCGGTCAGCGTGCCCAACCAGCTCGACTGCCTGGTCCGGCTGCAGTTGGGCGAGGTGGACGGCATCATCACCGACAACGCCCTCGCCGCCGGCCAGGCCGCGCAGGACCCCTCGGTCAGCCTGGTCGGCTCCCCGTTCACCAAGGAGTTCTACGGGGTGGCCATGAACAAGGACGCCGACGACCTGGTGCGCCGGGTCAACAAGGTGCTGGAGGACTACCGCGCGGGCGGCGGCAACAGCCCCTGGATGACGGCCTACAAGGCCCACCTGGAGCCCGTGCTGCCCGGCGTGGGCGGCCCGCCCGTTCCCAAGTACCGGGACTGAGGCCGGTGTCGGATTCTGAGCCCGATGTCACGAGACCGGAGGCGGGATCGGTGGAGGCACATCCTTTGGGGGCGCAGGCTTTGGGAGCACAGTCTTCGGGGGCGCAGCCGGCGGTGATGGACCGGGACGGCGTGGACCGTGCGCTGGCCCGGCTGGGCGCGGAGCACGAAGCCGTCGAGACCTCGCTGCTCGCGCTCCAGGACCACTCCGGCCGGCGGCTCCTGGAGGGCGCCGGGCTGACCGGGGTCACCAAGGAGCGCTGGGCCGAGGCCGACGCGGCCATCACCCGGCTGTGGCGGTACTTCGACGCCTACAGCGGGGCGCTCGGAGCCGCCCGGGGAATCCGTGAGCGGCGCCGCTGGCCGAGCCGCGAGGACCTGATCGAGCTGACGGACCGGCTGCGCGGGCCCGGTGTGCTGATCTCCGGCGCCGCGGTGGAGGGGGCCCCGCTCGCGGAGCGGTTCTCCCTCGCCGAGCTGGTCTCCCGCATGAACGAGCTGTACGCGCGCTCCCTGGACGTGGTGGTCGCCGCGGACTCCGTCTGGTCGGCGCTGCCCGCCCGGATCGACCTCCTCTCCGCCGAACTGCACCGCACCCGCGCCCTCGCCCACTCGGTGGGGGTCCGGCCGGGAGAACACCCCTCGGGGGACGACCTGGAAGCCATCACGGCCGAGCTGGCGGACCTGCGGGCCCGGGTCATCGAGGATCCGCTGGCGTTCTGGTTGCCGTTGGCCGGGAGCTCCGCGCCGGGCGGCGGCCGTCCGGACACCGGGCGCTACGACCGGGCCGCGCTCGCGCTGGAGGACGTACGCCGGGAGGTCGAGGCGGTGCTGGCCGTCCGGCAGGACGCCGAGCAGCGGCTGATCGGCCTGCGGGACGTGCTCTCGCGGGCCGACCGGACCCTGGCGGAGGCCCGGCTGGCGCGCGGTGAGGTGCTGGCGAAGATCGCGGCGTCCGAGGTGCCCGCGGTGAGCGGACCGCCGACGGCGCTGCAGGAGCAGCTCTCAGCGGCGGCCGAGTACCGGCGGGGCGCCCAGTGGCACCGGCTGTCCCCGCTGCTGGAGTCCTTGGAGGAGCGGGCCGGGGAGGAACTGCGACGGGCCCGCGAATCGTTGACCGCGGTGACGGCGCCGCTGGCGGTGCGGGCGGAGCTGCGCGGACGGCTCGACGCCTACAAGGCGAAGGTGGCCCGGCTGGGCATGGCGGAGGATCCGCTGCTGATGGAGCGGTACGACACCGCCCGGCGGATGCTGTGGAGCGCGCCCTGCGATCTACGGGCCGCCGAGCAGGCGGTGCTGCGCTACCAGTGGGCGACGGCCGAGGCGCTGCCGTCGCAGCAGCAGGCCGGGCAGGACCAGTACGACCAGCAGGACCAGCAGGGGCGCCGACCGGCGCGTGAGTGGCCCGACGGGCCGAGGGAGGGGGACGCGTGAGTCTGATCGGAACGGCGTGCATGCGCCCCGGCTGCCCGGGGACGTACGAGGACATGGGCGGCGGCGAGGTCTACTGCGACACCTGCGGGCTGGCGCCCGCCGGGGCCGTCGCGGCGGGCGCCGAGGAGCTGGTGTCGGTACCGACGGCGATGACGAGCGCGGCCCGCCACGGGGACTCGCAGGGGTCGCACGGCTCCGGACGGTCCTCCGCGTCCTCCTCCTCGCGGGCCTCCCGCTCGGCCCGGTCGTCGCGGTCCTCCTCCTCCCGCCGCTCCGTGTCGGGCCGGCTCTCGCGCGCGCTTTCCGGGGCCGCGTCCACCCGTTCGGTGTCGGTGCGCAGTTCGGGTTCGGCCGCCTCGGTGTCGGGCCGCAGCCGGCTGGGCGCCGGGCTGGTCAACGTACCGGAGGTGCCTCGTCCGGATCCCTCGGCGGCGGTGCTGGAGAACCCGGAGGTTCCGGAGCGCAAGCGGTTCTGTTCGCGCTCGGACTGCGGGGCGCCCGTGGGGCGGGCGCGCGGGGAGCGGCCGGGGCGGACGGAAGGTTTCTGTACCAAGTGCGGGCACCCGTACTCCTTCGTGCCCAAGCTGCGCGGGGGCGACCTCGTCCACGGCCAGTACGAGGTCGCGGGCTGCCTCGCGCACGGCGGGCTGGGCTGGGTCTATCTCGCGGTGGACCGGGCCGTGTCGGACCGGTGGGTGGTGCTCAAGGGCCTGCTCGACACCGGGGACCAGGACGCGATGGCGGCCGCGATCTCGGAGCGGCGCTTCCTCGCCGAGATCGAGCACTCCAACATCGTGCGGATCTACAACTTCGTGGAGCACCTGGACCAGCGGACCGGTTCGCTGGACGGGTACATCGTCATGGAGTACGTGGGCGGCAAATCGCTCAAGGAGATCGCCAACGAGCGGCGCAGGCCGGACGGCCGCCGCGACCCGCTGCCCGTGGAGCAGGCGTGCGCGTACGGCATCGAGGCGCTGGAGGCGCTCGGCCACCTGCACACCAGGAACCTCCTGTACTGCGACTTCAAGGTCGACAACGCCATCCAGCAGGCCGACCAGCTGAAGCTGATCGACATGGGCGCGGTCCGGCGGATGGACGACGAGGAGTCGGCCATCTACGGCACCGTGGGCTACCAGGCGCCGGAGGTCGCGGAGCTCGGCCCGTCGGTCGCCTCCGACCTGTACACCGTGGCGCGCACGCTGGCCGTGCTGACCTTCGACTTCCAGGGCTACACGAACGTGTTCGTGGACTCGTTGCCGGACCCGGAGCACATCGAGGTGTTCGGGCGGTACGAGTCCTTCTACCGGCTGCTGGTACGGGCCACCGACCCGGATCCCGGACGGCGGTTCGCGTCCGCGCAGGAGATGGCGGACCAGCTGACGGGGGTGCTGCGGGAGGTCGTCGCGCTCCAGACGGGCCGCCCCAGGCCCCAGGTGTCCACCCTCTTCGGGCCCGAGCTGCGGGTCCCGGACGACCGGCTGTTCATCGACGACAAGTCGGGCGGGCACGTGTCCCGGCTGGGCGAGCGGTCCGTGAAGCGGTGGCGGGCCGGCCGGGGCGCCGCTCCGGCCCGGGTCCCGGCCGCCGTCCCCGTCCCGGGGCCCGCTCCGGCGGTGGAAGCCGCGCCCGACGCCGCGGCCCCGTCGGCCTCGCCGATCACGGGGTACGGCACGACCGGGCTGGTCACCACGGCGACGCACCGGGCCAACGGGCCCGGCGTGCCGGCCCCGCGCCGGGCACCGGCGGCCACGCCGCTGCCACCCGTCGGGATCGCCGCAACGCGGCGGCCGGAGCTGTCCACCCTGGACACCCGCGAGGCCGCGCTGGCCCTGCCCGTGCCGCTGGTCGACGCCGCGGACCCCAACGCCGGTTTCCTGGCGGGCCTGCTGGCCTCCGCACCGGCGGACCTGCTGGCCGCGCTGGGCTCGGCGCCGGCCGAATCCGCCGAGCTGCGGCTGCGGGAGCTGCGGGCCCGGCTCGAACTGGGCGGGGCCGACGCGCCGCTCGTCGCCGACGCGCTGACCCGGCTGGAGGCGCGGCATCCCGACGACTGGCGCGTGGTGTGGGCCCGGGGCATCTCCTCGCTGGCCGTCGGTGAGGACGAGACGGCGGCCCTGTCCTTCGACGCCGTCTACGACGCCTTCCCGGGCGAACCGGCGCCGAAGCTGGCGCTGGGGCTGTGCGCGGAGGTGCTGGGGCAGCTGGACAACGCCGCCGAGTACTACCGGCTGGTGTGGGCCACGGACCCCGGTTTCGTCGGCGCCGCGTTCGGGCTGGCCCGGGTGCAGCTGGCCGCCGGGGACCGGAGCGGAGCCGTGCGCACGCTGGAGTCCGTGCCGGAGGTGTCGATCCATCACACGGCCGCGCGGGTGGCGGCCGTACGGGCACGCCTGCGCGACCGGTCTCCCCAGGAGGCGCTGCTGCCCGATCTGACGGCGGCCGCGGCGCAGGTGGAGGCGCTGGGGAGGTTCGGCCTGGACTCGGTGCGCCACGAGCGGCTCAGGGCGGAAGTTCTGGGCGCGGCGCTGGACTGGGTACTGTCGGGCAGCCGGGGTTCCGACCCCGGCCGTACCTCGCTGCTCGGCTGCCAACTGGACGAGCGGGGGCTGCGCTTCGGCCTGGAGCGCTCGTTCCGCGTGCTGGCACGGCTGGCGCAGCGGGGCGAGGAGAGGATCGAACTGGTGGAGCGGGCAAACCGTTTCCGTCCCCGGACGTGGGTGTGATTGATGTCGATGCATCGGCTGTCGGGCTGCCCCAGCTGCGCGGAACCGCTGGAGGAGGGTGATCGTTTCTGCGGCCTCTGCGGCTACGCCCTCACCACCACCGCCCCCACGGAACCCCGCGCCCCGCAAGGGGCGGCGACACCCACGCCCCCGCTGGGCGCGGCACCCGTGCCCCCGGTGGGCATGCCCCCGGCTGCGCCGCTCACCCCGCCTGCGGCGGATCCGGGCCCGGCGTTCGGCCCGGCGGGCTCGGCACCCGGGGGCCCGGCACCCATGGGCCCGGCACCCATGGGCCCGGCCGCCCCGCCAACCCCGGGCTTCGCGTCTGCGGCTGGTCCGGGCGCGCCTGCGACCCCGGCGCCTTCGACGGCCGTGAGCCCTTCGGCACCGGCTGCCCCGCCCTCCCCCGCCCGGTTCGCGGCGGGTCCGGCTGCGCCGGGCGGCCCGGCGGAGTCGGCGCACATGACCCCGGCGGGCTCGGCACCCGTGGGCCCGGCGGCACCGGCTGCCCCGGGAGCGGCGGATCCGGCTTCGCCGGGCACCCCGGCCGCGGCGGCCGCTCACACGGGCGCCGCCGGCCAGACCGGCCCGGCGGGCGGGATCCCGGCCACCCGCGGGCGTTCCTCGCCCGACGAGGCCCACGCGCCCCGGCACTCCGGCGGCTACGCCGAACCGGCTGCCCCCGGGTACGCCGGCGAGGCCGCGCCCGGCTGGGGCAGCGTGTCCACCGCCGCCCCCACCCTGGTGTCGGGCCCCACCGGCTGGGCCGACCCCGGCCCCCTGGCAGAGCCCCACGGCACGCCTCCGGCCCCCGAGAGCCCGTACACGGCGCCCCCGCAGGGCCGGCACCCGGCGGACACCACCCCCTACGGAGCGAGCGCGCAGGGCCCGGGCTCCGCGGGCGGCTCCGGCTACGACGCGTACGGCACCCCGGGCCCGGGAGAGCACGCCTCCCCCTACGACCACCCCGCCCAGCAGGGCCGGCACTCCGAGGGCGAAGCCCCGTACGGCAGCCCCGCCCCACAGGGCCACACCCCCGGGGGCGAAGCCCCGTACGCCGCCCCGGCCGGCGGGCACGGCCCCGCCCACGGCGGCCCCCAGGGCCCCGGCCCGGGCCACGAAGCCCCGTACGGCAGCCCCGCCCCACAGGGGCACACCCCGGAGGGCGAAGCCCCGTACGGCGCTCCCGCCCCGCAGGGCCGGCACCCCGAGGGTGGAACCCCGTACGACAGCTCCGACCCGCAGGGCCACACCCCCGGGGGCGAAGCCCCGTACGGCAGCCCCGCCCCGCAGGGGCACACCCCCGGGGGCGAAGCCCCGTACGCCGCCCCGCAGGGGGAGGCCGGGGGGAAGACCTGTGTGGCCTGCCGCGCCGGGCGGGTGGACACCGACGGGTACTGCGAGCACTGCGGCCACGCGCAGCCGCGGGAGCGGGACCACCTCGAAGAGGAGCTCGGGAGCGTCGCGGCCGTCAGTGACCGCGGGCTGCGCCACCACCGCAACGAGGACTCCTTCGCCGTGGCGGCCACCGCGCTGCCCGACGGCTCCGCCGCCACCGTGGCCATCGTCTGCGACGGCGTCTCCTCCGCCAGCCGCCCCGACGAGGCCTCCGCGGCCGCCGCCGGAGCCGCCAACGAGGCGCTGCTCGACGCCCTCCCCCGCGGCGCCCACCCCCAGGAGGCCATGCACGAGGCGATCCTGGCCGCCGCCGCAGCGGTGAACGCCCTCGCCCCCGAGGTGCCGGGCGCCCAGAACGCCCCCGCCTGCACCCTGGTCGGTGCCGTGGTCAGCCGCGGCCTGCTCACCATCGGCTGGGTCGGCGACAGCCGCGCGTACTGGGTCCCCGACGACCGCGCCGCCCTGCCCCGCCGCCTCACCGAGGACGACTCCTGGGCCGCCCAGATGGTCGCGGCGGGCCTGATGGGCGAGGCCGAGGCCTATGCCGACGTCCGCGCGCACGCCATCACCGGCTGGCTCGGGGCCGACGCGTACGACCTGGAGCCGCACACCGCCACCTTCAAGCCCGACCACGACGGCGTGGTCGTGGTCTGCACCGACGGACTGTGGAACTACGCCGAGTCGGCGCGGGACATGGCCCAGGTGCTCCCGTACGACGCCGCCGTCCGGCCCCTGCACAGTGCGCAGGTCCTGGTGGGGCACGCCCTCGACGGCGGCGGGCACGACAACGTCACCGTGGCCGTCGTCCCGTTCGCGGCGACCCCGCCGACCCCGCAGACCGCGCAGACCCCGCCCGCAAGCACCGAAAGCGCCGCCGGCCCGCAGGCCCAGGCCTGATCCCCGTCTCCGAGGAGTAGCGACCGATGGCGAACTTCGCCAAGCCGAGCGCCCCCAGCTTCAGCGTGGAGGTGTACCAGAACGAGTTCCTCGCCGAGGGCGCCCGCGACGTCCACGCCATCGTCACGGTCACCTCCACCGGCGGCGCCACGGCCACGCGGACGGCCGTCGCCCCCGGCGGCGCCGCCGTGGTGATCATGGTCGACTGTTCCGGCTCCATGGAGTACCCGCCCGACAAGATGCGCGGCGCCCGCGAGGCGACGGCAGCGGCCGTGGACACCCTCCGCGACGGCACCGCCTTCGCCGTGATCGCCGGTACCCACGTGGCCAGGGAGGTCTTCCCCCGCCGGGGCCTCCTCGCCATCGCCGACGCGACCACCCGCGCCCAGGCCAAGGAGGCCCTGCGCGGCCTCTCCTCCGGCGGCGGCACCGCCATCGGCACCTGGCTGCGCCTCGCCGACGGACTGCTGCGCGGATCGACCGCGGCGATCCGGCACGGGATCCTGCTCACCGACGGCCGCAACGAGCACGAGGACCCGGCCGTGCTCCGCGCCACGCTCGACGCCTGCGCGGGCCGTTTCACCTGTGACGCCCGTGGTGTGGGAACGGACTGGGAGGTCAAGGAGGTCACCGGCATCGCGAGCGCGCTGCTCGGCACGGCCGACATCGTGGCCGATCCGGCCCGGCTGACCGAGGACTTCACGCACATGATGGAGAACGTCATGGGCAAGGAAGTGGCGGACGTCTCACTGCGCCTGTGGACCCCCGTGGGCGCGGAGGTCCTGTACGTCAAGCAGGTCGCTCCCGCCGTGCAGGACCTGACCGCACGCCGCACGGAGGCGTCCCCGCGCGCCGGGGACTATCCGACGGGTTCCTGGGGCGACGAGTCCCGCGAGTACCACGTGTGCGTAAGGGTCCCCGGCGCCTCCGTCGGCCAGGAGATGCTCGCCGCCCGGGCCGCCCTCGTCATGCCGGGAGCGCCCGGTGAGGCCCCGGCCGTACTCGCCCAGGGCCTGGTCCGCGCCGTATGGACGGACGACCTCGCCGCGTCCACCGCCATCAACCCGCAGGTGGCCCACTACACCGGGCAGGCGGAGCTCGCGCAGGCCATCCAGCAGGGCCTGGAGGCCCGCAAACTGGGGGACGTGGGCGGGGCCACGGCCAAGCTCGGCCGGGCCGTGCAGCTGGCGAGTTCCTCGGGCAACGCCGACACCGCGAAGCTGCTCGCCAAGGTGGTGGATGTCGTCGATGCGGCGGCGGGTACTGTGCGACTGAAGGCAAAGGTCGCCGACGCGGACGAGATGACACTAGAAACGCGTTCCACTCAAACCGTTCGAGTGCGAAAATCTTGACGTACGGCTTGACCCTCTGATCAGGCGTGAACCAGACGCGATCGGAAGCACAGAAGAAGCAGCTGAAGAAGACCCTGCCTCGTTGACGCAGGAAGAAGGAGGAAGCGCCGCGATGCCGACCTGCCCGAACGGGCACCAGTCCGCCTCCGACGACTGGTGCGAGGTCTGCGGCCACCGCATGGCCGCCCCTACGGGCAGCCCCGGGGCGCCCTCCTACGGCTACGGCTACCCTCCCACCGGCGAGCCGACCGCACAGGCCGAACTCTGCCCGCAGTGCCGGACTCCGCGCGAGGCCATGGCCCCGTTCTGCGAGGAGTGCCGGTACAACTTCCTGACCCGTACGGCGACCTCGTACACCCCGATCACCCCCGACCTGCCCCCGCCGCCGGGCATGCCCGCGGCCCCGCAGGCGTACTCCCAGGACCACTTCGACTACCAGGGCTCGCGGCCCTCGCGGGTCAACCGCCCGGCCGAGCCGCTGCAGCGCGAGGACGACTGGATGCTGCCGCCCCCGGCGCACCAGGAGTTCCAGCAGCCCCCGTACCAGCAGCAGCCGCCGCCCCCGCAGCAGCACCAGCAGCAGGCTCCGCCGCAGTACCAGCAGCAGCCCTCGCGGACCGGGCAGTACCAGCCGCCCCAGGCGCCCCCGCACCACCAGCAGCATCAGGCACCCCAGGCGCCTCAGCCGCAGCAGTCGTACCAGCAGCCCTACCAGCCCCAGGGCGGCGGGTCCTGGACCGCGACCATCGGTCCGGACCGCTCGTACTTCATGGCGATGATGCAGCGCAGCGGTCCCGAGGCCTCGGGACTCGACCTGCCCGCGTACTCCCCCGAGCAGCACCTCCCGCTCGCCGGCGGCCAGATCACCATCGGCCGCCGCCGCGCCTCTACGGGCGAGTCCCCCGACATCGACCTGTCGGTGCCCCCGGAGGACCCGGGCGTCTCGCACCAGCACGCGGTGCTCGTCCAGCAGCCCGACGGCAGCTGGGCCGTGGTGGACCAGAACTCCACCAACGGCACCACGATCAACGGCGGCGAGGAGTCGATCCAGCCCTACGTGCCGGTTCCGCTCGCCGACGGGGACCGCGTGCACGTCGGCGCCTGGACCACGATCACCGTCCGGCGCGGCTGACCGGGCGCGCACCCCGGTCCTGAACG